>NZ_JADYTX010000023.1 GCF_021531475.1 Fusobacterium perfoetens
TTAGACATACATTACCAACTTTCTTATATTTTTTAATTTGTTGATAATATATATGTGTCCTTTATGGGTATCATATCATATCAATGATAAGAGTAATAAGACAATAATTTTAAAAATAAATAGCAATCTCAATAATCTTACAAGCTTGAGAGAATTTGAAAGACATATTACTGAATTTAGTCCAGCTTTTTATAACTTAAAAATAGAAGGGGGCGAAAAAATGAATGAGCATAATAACTAATGAAAACTTAAATGCTTTAGATACAGCTGTTGATGATGTTCTAACAAAAAATTATTCCTTAGAAATTTTAAGTTTAAAAAATCCTGCTGACTTTAGAAAGTTTTCAAGGTCATTTGTAAAAATAGACAAGATTATGAAAGATATTGAGATATCCTCTAAAGAATTAGCAACAAAAAATAAGGCAGGAATAGTTAAAATAGGGGAAAATTTAATAATTTTAGAAGATGGAACAATAGATGTATTAGTCTGTAGTTCTCAAAAACTAGTTGCTCTTGTAGATAAATATAAGGGAATTGGTGATGTTTAATGAAAGAGATGTTAGTAAGTTGGGATATTTTAAGAAATGCTAATTTTTCTCCTATATTCTTTCTACAAGGAGACTTTGGAGTTGGTAATCTTAAGGTTGTTTTAAGAAGTTTAGAAACAAATTTTAAGGGTAATATAAGAGCTGTATTTTGTAGTTCTAATAATCCAACAGAGCCTTATGTCGTAGAAAGAGAAGTAATAGGATCTAGTGTTGATATTAAGATTCCTAATGAAATATTTCAAGGTTTTGGAAAAGTTTATTGTAGATTAATTTTGAAAAACCAAGAAAAAACTAAAATATTAGGTAGTGTACAGGAGGTGTATTTTCATGTAGTAGAGAAAAAAGATTGGGAATTTTTAGAACCATTGCTTCCAGGCAATGAGAAAGAATATGTACAAGACGTAGTTGATGAGTTATATGAAATTTTAAAAAACTCAAAGCAAGAATTAAAAGATTATGCAGATAATTAAAAAAATGATTTTGAAACAAAAATTTTAACATTAGAAGAAGCTAAAAAAATAATAGAAAAATATAGAAAATAAAGGAGACGATGTGAAATGACAAATGAAGAATTAATAATGACAGTGGCGGCAGCTTTGGAGAAAAAATTAATAACAGAAGAGGTTTATGATGAAACTCTTAAAGTAGTTTTTGAAGAAATGAAGAAAAAAGCAGCAGGAGATCATACTCACAATGCAGATGTAATAACAGATGGAACTACAAAAGCTATACCTACAAAAGCTAAACAAACTGAATGGGATAAAAAAGTTACTAAAGAAGAGTTAAATGCAGCTGTAGCCACTTTTGCAAGTGGTCTTGCTTGGAAAGGTGTATTTGATACATTAGAAGCTCTAAGAGCTAAAATAACTCAACCTAAAGAAGGGGATTTTGTAATTGTTATCAAAGAACCTACTTATCCAAAAAACACTTTATTAATCTATGAAGGAGAACCAACAAATGCGTGGCAAACTATCGGAGAGTTATTTGTTCCTGGTGTTGCAACTCATGATACTGACGGTTTAATGTCTAAAGATGACAAAAAGAAACTAGATGGTTTAAATAACTATACACTTCAACCAGCTACAACAGATAGACTAGGAGGAGTTAGAGCTAAAGCTGGAAATGCTGTAACAATCGGTGGCGACGGTGTTATTGGAATTGATGATGCTAGAACTGTTCAAACTGGAGAAAGAGATAAATGGAATAAAACAGCCACAGATTTACCTAATGTAAAATCAACAGCAGATAGTGCTTTAGCTAAAGCAAATTCAAATGGTGGAAAAATAGCAACTCTTGAAGGAAAATTTGTATATTTATCAATAGAAGATGCAAGATCAATAATTAATAAATACAAAGCATAGGAGGGAATATTCTTATGAATTTCAAAGAAAGTTTAAAAAAATTAAGAAATATGTCTGACGATGAAATTGTAACTATGGTAGAAAAAGCAACAGGAAAAGAATTAGTAAGCTACGAGGGAATTGATGCCCTTGTGGCTGCCCTTATGGGCTTTTATAATGGAGAACTAAAAAAGAAATCGCAAACAGGTCATAAACACACAAAATCTGAAATAACAGATTTTCCAGTTTCATTAAAAAATCCTAGTGCATTAACAATAAGTCTTAATGGAACAAGTCAAGGAGCTTATGATGGTAGTTCAGCTAAAAGTATAAATATTACTGCTGGAGGAGTTGGGGCTTATACAAAATCTGAAACAGACACTAAATTAAACGGTAAAGCTAATTCAACTCACTCACATACAGCAACACAGATAGCTCAAGATAGTTCCCATAGATATGTTACAGACACAGAGAAAGCTGCTTGGAATGGAAAATTAAATAAAGGAAGTTTACCTGCAAAAATTATAGATGCTAAAGGACTATATGACCTTATTGAAAATAATAGTGGACTAAATTTTGATACTGCTCTTTTATTTTTAAATGATTCTGGTACAAAATATGTAGATAAGATTTATTTCGATAGAAATAAAAAAGGAATGTTTAGATGCCATTCTCAAACAACATCTACAACAAATTCAACAACATATTTTGAAGATATCAGTAATAAAGCAAATTCTGCCCAATTAAGAAATCTAACTGGAAATATTATTTCTTTTACTTCAACCCCAGCTTCTGGAAATATTTTTTTAAACATAGATAACATATACAACTATAAAAATATCTGTACTTTTAAAAGTTCTGAAATTATTTTTAATGTACCTGGTACTTTTTTAATAACTTTGTTTTTTACTGTACGAGCATCAGGAGAAAATGGTGCTGATTGCAATCTAAAAATCTTAAATAATAATAACATTAAATATCAAAATACATTCCATTCAGATCATTGGGGTTGGAACACTTCTGTAGTACAAAGAGTTCTATCATTTAATAAAAATGATTCTTTAAAAATACAATACACTACAAGTAATGGATGGTTAGAGGGAACAGCATATTGTACTATTGAAAAAATATCGTAATTAAGAAATTTGCACAATTATAAAATCTGTTTAAAATTTTTAAGCAAAAAAAATTAAAATTTCAACAAAAAAAAGGAGGAAAAAAATGTCAACATTTACTTATATCTATAATATACAAGGAGAGGTTAAATTATTAGACACACTAAATTATACATTAGAGGAGTTCAAAGTAAATCCAAAAGGGTGTTATCCTAACTGGAATACAGAAAATATGTATGCTAGTGACAATTTATTTGAACATCCAGTTTTAATAGAAGGTATCATCAGAGAAAAAACTAGAGAAGAAAGAATTGCAGAAGGAGAAACAGAACTATTGCAAGATGGAGAAGTTTTTGAAAATGGAATTATAAAGGTAGTTCCTGCTCCTGAAAATTTATTAAAAAAAGAATGGGATAAAATAACTCACATATGGAAAGAGGGAGCAACAGAAGAAGAAATAAAAGATTTTTATTACTCACAAATTAATAAATTTAAAGCTGAAATTCTTGAAGTAGGTTTTGATTTTAACAGTCACCAACAAAAATGTAGAGAAAAGGATTTAGCTCTTTTAGGTAATGCAATAGCAGCCAATGAAGATGCTCAACCTTTTGCAACTACTCCAGTAACCCACTGGAGTTTTAATGATCATGATGTAGTTGAAATGTCTTTAGATGAACTAAAAAAACTAAGAATAGATGGAGCGACATTTGTACAAGCTGTATTTATAATTGAAGCTCAATTAAAAGCAACTCAACCTAATATTTTATTAGAAAAACAAGATTTTATTGAAAAAATAGATGAGTTATCCACTGTTAAATGTTTTAAAGAAAGTGTTTAAGGGAAATTAACAACTATAAAAAATAATTTTTAAAGGAGGTTTATGATGAAAAATTATTTTACAGTATCAGAACTTTGTCGGTCTGATGTAGCAAGAAAAAATGGAATAATTAATACTCCAGGAATAAAAGAAATGCACAATTTAGAAAAAATTACAATTCCTCAAATGAATATCATTCGTGAGTTTTTAGGAGTTCCTATTGTAGTTAACTCAGGTTTTAGATGTAAAGAGTTAAATAAAAAAGTAGGAGGAGTATATAATTCAAAACATCTTGAAGGACTAGCTGTTGATGGAATACCAAAAGGTTTAAATTTAAGAAAATGTTGGGAAAAATTAAGGGATAGTAAATATGCAAGTATGGTGGATCAATGTATATTATATAAGAAAAAAGGCTTTATTCATTTTGGCTTCTCTAAAGAAATTCCTCGTCAACAATTCTTTGAGAAGTAAAAGGAGTTGATGTTTATGATTGATGAGGTCTTGAAAATTATCAACAAATTTATTCCTGACAAAACTTCACAAGTTCAAGCTGAAATAGAATTAAGAAAGCTAAGTATAGAGGAACTAAAGACCAAAGGCGATTATTTAGAAAAAATAAATAAATGTATTCCTTTTGTCCTTCCTGCTTTTCTATTAGCATTGTTGGGAATGTTTATATTGTGTTTTTTAAGTGATTTTATTTTTAGTATTTTTGGGAGAGAAGCTCCAATCATTCACATTGATGATAGAATGATAGAGTTTTGTAAATGGTTTGTAGCTTTCTTATTTGGAAAAAAAGCTGTTGATAGTGTTACTGGGGGGAAAAATAAATGATAATGAGATTGCTACAAAAGATAGAAAATATTAGTAAAAGTGTAGTAGCTATAATTACTGCTACTAGTGCTGTAATAGGTGTCTTGTTAGGGATATATCACGGAATTTATAGTTTAAATAAAACTGTAAAATCTATTGTTAAAGCTATCCCCTTGTTGGAGGAGCACAATAAGTTCCTTGAAATTTCTATCAACTCTGATATTTATTTAGCTGAACATCAATTGAATCAGACAAATAATATAGATCGACTGTTAATGAGAAAATTACTTCAATATGAAAGTGAAATCTCATTGACAAGTGAACAGCTAAACAACATAAAGTACTTGAAGATTAAAAGTAAATATTACCAATAAAATAAAAATAACAGAGGTTTTACCCCCCTGTTATTTTTTCTTTTATAATTATATAATAACGTAAAATAAGATTTTTTCTTACTTATTTTTTAAAATTTTCATCATTTCAGTCATAGTATTTGCAAATCCTGTTCTAATTACAAGGTTTGCTCTTTCATCTTGAGATGTAGGAGTTTCGTTTATAATCACAAGATTTTTTCCTCTAAAATAACTGATATAATAAGCAGCAGGATAAACTGTAAGACTTGTACCTGCAATTATTAAAGTATCAGCTTTTTTTATCTCAGATATAGCAGCGTCGGTAACTTTCTCATCAAGCATCTCTCCATAAAGAGTAACACGAGGTCTAACAACTCCTCCACATTCACAATCAAATCTTCTGTCAGCTCTTTTACCACATTTTAAACAATACCAATCTTTTAAAGTACCGTGAAGTTCAAGGACTTTTTTACTTCCTCCCTCTTGATGAAGATTATCTATATTTTGAGTGATAACAGCTTTAACTTTTCCCATTTTTTCAAGCTCAGCTAAAGCTATATGACCAGCATTTGGTTTAACATCATTAATCATTAGCTTTTCTTCAATATATTTATTAAAAATATCTGTGTGACTAAGGAAGAAGTCAATACTTAAAATCTCTTCAGGCTCATATCCCATGTAGTTTCTTTGATTATATAAACCATTTCTTCCTCTGAAATCCAAAAGTCCAGAATCTGTCGATGTGCCAGCTCCCCCGAAGAAAACAACATATTCACTAGTTTTTATAAGGTCAGCCAATTTTTTTATTTTATCATCCATAAAAATCACTCCTCACATAATATTTATATAATTACAGGATAAAGGACATAGTTTCAGTTGATGCTCCTGCTCCAGTAAAAGCCACAACATAACTACTATTCTTTATAATCTCAGCTAATTTTTTTGCATTTTCCATAAAAAAACCTCCAATAATCTGATTATTATGATAAGTTCTACCTAGATTATACTATATTTTTGGAAAATTATCAAAGTAAGTTTTTTTAATAAAAAATTAGAAATATATTAAAAAAAGAAGGAAAATATGATACAATTTATGAAGAATAAAAACAAAAAAAGGAGATGGAGTTATGAGATTTTTAGGAGTTATACCAGCTCGTTATGGGTCAAGTAGATTAGAGGGAAAACCTTTAAAAGATATATGTGGGCATACTATGATTGAATGGGTGTATAAAAGAGTTAAAAAATCAAACCTAGATGAAGTAGTAGTGGCTACTGATGATAAAAGAATATATGACGAGGTTGTAAGATTTGGTGGAAAAGTTGTTATGACAAGAGAAGACCACCCAAATGGTACAAGTAGAATAGCAGAGGTTTGTGAAAAAATAAAAGACTATGATGTAATAATAAATATCCAAGGAGATGAGCCTTTAATCGAAGTTGATATGATAAACTCTTTAGTTGAGGCATTTAAAAAAGAACCAGATTTAAAAATGGGAACTTTAAAATATAAATTAGACTCTATGGAAGATATTCAAAATCCAAATAGTGTAAAAGTAATAACTGATAAAAATGATTATGCTATCTATTTTTCAAGATCAGTGATACCATATCCTAGAAAAGAGAATAAGGATATTTATTACAAACACGTTGGAATATATGGATATAAAAGAGAATTTGTAATCGAATATTCTAAATGGGATCAAACTCCATTAGAAGTATCAGAGTCTTTAGAACAACTAAGAGTCTTAGAAAATGGATATAAGATAAAAGTTTTAGAAACTCCTCACAAAATAATAGGTGTTGATACAGCTGAGGAGCTTGAAAAAGTAAGAGAATATATAAAAAGTAATGGCTTATCTTTGTAACTAGGAGAAATTGATGATAAAAAAATATTTAGTGGCATTATTTTTAGGGATAACAGTTTTTATTTTTAATGGTTGTAGAAATACTAGTAGCTATAATCCTAATTATCAAGGGGATTATACAAAGGGAAGAATTTCATATTTTTCAAGATATGGTTATCCAAAACCAAATATTTCCTATAGTAATTCACACCCATATTTAGAAGATACAAGTCATCTAAATAATGGAAGATTTATTGGAAAAAACGAAAATGATTTCTTAAGATTTTTTAAAAGTTTAAATGAAAAAGGTTATGGAGATAATTCAAACTATTGGAGATGGACTTTTGAAATAGACTCATCTGATTATTCAGACTCTATAAATAAAACTCTGAGAAGTACAAGTTCATCTTTTGCTTTTACACTGGAGAATGGAAAATGGGTCAGAAAACCTATAAAAAGAAATCCTGTAGGTAGGCTAAAAGATATTGTGGTCTTAGAGAGAGGAAAATCTGGAGTTATCACTTATCTTTTGATTAAAGGAAGTAATGGAGAATATCTTTTAAAAGGTGAGTATACTATAAGAAAAGTTTTGGGACTTTCTAAATCAAATACAGGAACAAACACTGAGGTAAAACTTGCAAAAAGCGGAGAGAAATATAAGGCTACTAAATTAAATCCGAGCTTGTTACCTTCTGGATTTTTCTCAATAGAGAAAAGAGGAGGAAAATATATAATCTTCGGTGGTGGATTTGGTCACGGAGTGGGAATGAGCCAATATGGTGCTTACGACTTGACTAAAAACCACGGAAAAGATTATAAAGATGTTTTAGAATTTTATTATAGAAATGTAAAATTAAAAAATATGTATTCACTTTCTAGCATTGGGAAAACTATAAAAGTAGGACTTACTACAAATGGTATGTCTAGTCTTGAACATCAAAATGTAAATATAAATATTTTGGCAAAGTCAGAACTTAGCAATAGTTGGTTTAGAATAAAACTTCAAAAAGGAGATAAACTTAAAATAGTACCTAATTCTAATAAGTTGACTATTTATGTAAACGGAAAGAAAAGAGCCACAACAAAAGAAAAAGTTATATTAAAAAGTTCTAATAATAAATTTGCAATATCTGGTCTGAGAAGAGCTCATACAAGTACACCTACTTATAGAGGAAGTCTTTTAATAAAAGTTTCTTCAAACAGTGGAAGTAGATTAAATCTTGTAAACGAAGTATTTATAGAAGATTATTTATTACAAGTAGTGCCTAGTGAGATGCCTAGAAGTTTTGGTGTAGAGGCATTAAAAGCTCAAGCTGTGGCAGCGAGAACTTATGCTCTAAGTGATTATATAAAAGGTAGATACAAAAATCAAGGATTTCATGTGATGGATAACACAATGTCACAAGTCTATAATAATACAAATGAAAATCCAGAAACAAGAGAGGCTATCAAGAAAACTTATGGACAAGTTATGCTTTATGATGGTAAACCAATAGATGCAAAATATTATTCTACTAGTTGTGGAATGGGAGCATCAGCAATAACAGTGTGGTAAAAATAAAAAATCAAAGTGGGATATTAAAGTTCTACTTTGATTTTTTTTGCTATACTATATTAATTTTAAATTCTATTGACTTTTTAGAAAAATTTATATAACATATAATTGTTAGAGTTAAATTTTTATGTAGTTTAGGAGAAATTATGCAAATTTACCAAAAAAATCAAATAATATATTTCTTTAAAATTTCTGGAATAGCTGTGATTTTATCACTTATTTTATCATTTGGGGTACATCTTTTTGTAGAGTATCATCTAGAGATAGAGAAAATCCTTTTGACAGCTACCAAGATATTTTTTGATATACTGCCACTTGTTTTTATAAAACAAAAGAACTTTTTATTTAAAGATGGTCCGGGAAAAGCCACTCTATTAATATTATACTATCTTTTACTTGTACCATTTATTGATTTTTCTTTGGAGTTAGATGAAAATAATAGAAATATTCAATATATTTTCCAATTCTTATCTATTTTCAATGTACTTCTTTTGATAATATCCCATATAATTTTGTTAAAATATGTAGTGATTGATTTCTTTAAAAGAAGAAGAAAAATTGTTGCAAGGGATATAGGAATAGTAATTACAACTTATATGACAATTGCCATAAGTTTTGGATTAATATATACTTTGCTTAGTCTGTTTAGTAAAGAGCCAGTATTCAATGGAGTTAATCAGGCTGTGCCAACATTCCATTTTTATCTACAACATATCTATTTTAGCTTTATAACCATTGCTACTGTTGGTTACGGAGATATTTATCCAATAACACCTATTGGACATTTCTTAGTGGTTATGGAGATTATGATGGGGATTATCTTAACAAATGTTATCTTGGGACTTGTTATAGGTTCTGGTATTTTAACGACTGATAAAAAATAAAAATAGAAAGTTATCGATTTTTCGATAGCTTTCTATCTATTGAAACCTTTTTTGTGTAAACTTATTTTAATGCAATCTTTTTTATTTAATTTCTTTAAAATATATTTATATAAGATTATATATTTCAGGATTTATTTTTATAGAATGTTGAAAATCAACCTCTGTTGTTTTATAAGTATCCTTTTGATAAATAATAATATCTGGTAAAATAATATTATCTTTTTTAGCAATCTCTTTTATATTTTGATTGAAGTCTTTTATTTTATTCTTTAATGTGGTTAAATTTTTTCTAAAACGTCCTTTTTCTTTTTCATCTTCAAGATAATCAGCTTTTTTTGAAAGATTTGTCAATTTACCATAGAGAATTTTTCCATTTATCTCTTCATCTGGAATTTCTAAAAGCTCTAATAAAAGTTTAAATCCTTTTTTCCAAATAAAATCTAGTTCTGAATATTCTTTTACATTTATAGATAAGCCAAATTTTTCTATATATAGTATATTATTTTTAAAATAAAAATCACCTTTGATATTTTCTGTAAGAATGTTTTTAGTATCTATATTTTCAAGTTCTTCATCAATATTTATATCAAATATCATTTTAGAATTCTTTAATAACTTTTCTTTTGGAATATCAGGTTCATCAAGTTCTCTTAAAATAGAAGAAATCATTTTTAATAAAAATCTATCATAGGAATAAAAATCCTCTCTTTTATTATTTTTAAAAAACTCCAAAACTAGATAAAAATATATTTTATCTCTTTCAAAGAATAGATAAGATGCTTTATCAGCAATAGACTTTTCATCAAAAGAGAATAGTTTTAAAAACTTTGTTTTCCAAGAAAAGTTTCTTGGTTCAAGTTCTTCTTCCTCTTCATTATTTTCCTCATAATAGATCAAAGCGAACATATATTCCAAAAACTTCTTTATTTTACCTTGAATAATAATATCTTTTGTAATGTTGTCAGTTAATTCTCTAAAAAAATCTTCTAAGGAGTTATAAAAATTATCTCTATCTAAAGTTATCATATTTTCAAAAGAGTACAGTTTCTTTAACTCTCTAAAGAAAATTTTCATATTTTTATTTCCAACTTTTTCATAAAGATTTTCAACTAAAGAAAAATTATACTCTTTTATACCTGTATTTATTTGAGAATAGATTCTAGAATTTTCTTTTCTAGGTTCTATCATAATTTTTAATCTTGTGGTAAAAGGTAATCTTTTAAAAAATTTATTATTTGGGATAGAGTATTCGTCTTTGTCACCATTTTTTTCATAAGCAATCAACTGCTCTGTATACCAATTTATAGCATATATATCATTTTCTACAGCTAATTTATAAAAAAATATAGAAACATATTTCATTCCTAATGTCAGATCTATTATTGTATTTTCCTTAGTTATATCTCTATCTTTTAATATATATTTTACTTTTCTTTCTATATCGTTATATCCATTAGAAAAATCAGCTAGAATAGGTGTAAAGTTAATTCCAACATATTCTTTTTCCAATAATTCAAAATACTGTTTACTTTCAGATGAATAAATAATTATAAATTCTTGGATATTTTCAAAAACCTTTAAATTTTTATTTAATATATTTTCATCAAGAATATTTTCTATTTCATTTTTATTTTTTATAGGAGAAATACTTAAAAACATTATTAAAGTTTTAATTTTATCAGTATCTATCTTTTGAGATAAAATCTGTTTATTGTTTTTTATAATATTATTATAATTATCAATAAGCTGAATTTTTTCATTTTCTCCTATTTTTTCATTAAGATGATATTTAGTAAATAATTCTACTTGATTTTCTGAAATTTGGTTTTTAATAAAATGTTCTTTTATAATTTTTTTTATATCATTTCTATTCATAATATCTCCTTTTTTCTAATATAAATATACCTCTTTTTTTAAGAAATGTCAACGGAACTTATAAATATATACTGAATATTAACATTTTATAATTACCTTTTTTTATTTTTAATTACAAAAAAAATCCCTAAGAAAACTTAGAGATTTTATTTAAGATTATTATTTAGATAATATTTTTAATTTTACAAACGTACTTTTTTGTACACTTGTAAAATATGTTTTAACCCTTGTTTTAAATGGATATGTTTCTTAATAGCTACTTATACTTATTTTCAATCTTTTCTTCATTTTATCATATGAGCAAAATTTGCTCTGCTGTTCGTCATTTTATTTTTTTATTTTCCAATGTACTATATTCTTATACAAGTTTTTTGTATTTTTTGTTAGCTAACGAGCGTGATTTTCTTACTCTCCTTTACTCCACACCTTTTTGGTCAATTATTTTAAGAAAAATCAACTGACTGAAAAAGTATCTCCTAATCAAAGTATAACACAAAAGAGATTTTTTTCAATAAAACTGTCTAAAAAATATTTTATTAAAAAATAATTCTTTCCTTTTTTTGTTTATTTCTCCTAAAAAATATAGAAAAATCTAAAATATTTAATCAATATTATCCCTATTGTTCTGATAAAATTTTTCTATAAATAACAACTCCCAAATTAATTTCAATCCTTTAAAAAATAAAAAAAAGATGATATAATAACATATAAATAAAAAAATTGGAGGAATAATATGAAAAAACTTTTAAATAGATGTTCCATAGGTGGCTGAGCTAGTAAAATAGGGCCAGAGGCTCTTTCAAATATATTAGAAACTATACCAGTAAAAGAGGATAAAAATTTATTAGTTGGCTACGAAAAGTCTGATGATGCAAGTGTGTATCAAATTTCAGATGACAAAGCTATTATCCAAACTTTAGATTTTTTCACTCCAATGGTTGATGACCCATATATTTTTGGACAGATAGCGGCGGCTAACTCTCTAAGTGATGTTTATGCTATGGGTGGAAAACCTATTACAGCTATGAATATAGTTTGTTTTCCAGAAAGAGAAGATGTAAATATTTTAAAAGAGATACTAAGGGGAGGAGCTGAGAAAATCCTTGAGTCAGGAGCAGTCCTAAGTGGTGGACACTCTATCTATGACCAAGAGATAAAATATGGACTTTCTGTAACTGGGGTTTGTTCTCCCAAAAAAATTCTAAAAAATCACGGCTCTTGTGAGGGAGATATATTAGTCCTTACTAAACCTTTGGGGACTGGGATTTTGACAACAGCCTCAAAAATGGGGGAACTAACTGATGAACAGATGAAAGAGGTTATAAAAAATATGACCACTCTTAACAAATATGCTGGGGAGATAATCACAAAATATCCTGTAACAGCTTGTACAGATATTACAGGTTTTGGATTTTTAGGACACCTTTACGAAATGGCTAGCTCTTCAGAAAAAACTTTTATTATCGAAAGCCAGTACGTACCATATCTAAGTGGTGCTAAGGAGTTTGCAAAGGATTTCTACATCACTGGTAGTGGTCAAAGAAATAGAAAATCTTTAGAAGGAAAGGTAAAGTTTGAAAATATCCCTTTCGAGATAGAGGAGATTTTATTTGACCCTCAGACATCAGGAGGACTTTTATTCTCTGTACCAGTGGAGTATATAACTTATGTTATGGAAGAATTAAGTGGTTTGGAGATAAAATCTGCAATCGTTGGAAGTGTAGAGAAAAAAGGGGAGTTTAGCATAATAGTAAGATAGGTTTTATCCTTTTTGATGCAAGGAGAACTATGAAAGAAAGATTGCTTAGAAGTCTGCCAAAGGTGGATATTCTGCTTAAAGATAAAGATTTACAAAATATCAAAGAAAGTGTAGACTACTACACTTTTTTGTGGTGTATAAAAAATGTTCTAGAAAGTTTTAGAGAAAATATCAAAAATTCGAATGATAAAGATTTAGAAAAACTATCTAATAATCTTTTGGTTAGTATTAAAAAATCTATTATAGAACTTATCCAAAAGGAAAAAAGAAAAAGACTTCAAAAGGTTTTTAATGGAACTGGAACTATTATCCACACAAACCTTGGAAGAAGTGTTTTCTCTAAAAAAATAGCTAAAAATATTTCTGACATTCTCTCATCTTATACAAATCTCGAATACAATATCGAAAGAGGGGAGAGGGGCAGTCGCTACGAAAACCTTGAAAAACTTATTTGTAAAGTTACACAGTGTGAGGGGGCTTTGGTGGTAAATAACAATGCTGGAGCTGTACTTTTGACACTAAACGAGTTTTCTCAAGGGAAGAATGCTATTATCTCAAGAGGGGAGCTTGTGGAGATTGGCGGAAGTTTTAGAGTGCCAGAGATTATAAAATTTTCTGGGGCTAGACTTTTGGAAGTAGGTACAACTAATAGAACTCACTTGGAAGATTATGAAAGTGCCATTGATGAAACAAGCGGAGTTTTGTTAAAAGTCCACACATCTAATTATAAGATAAAAGGTTTTACAAAAGATGTACCACTAGCTGATTTGGTGGAGCTTGGGAAGAAAAAAAATCTTTTGGTAATAGAGGATTTAGGTAGCGGTAACCTTATTGAGTTTACAAAATATGGGGTTATTCAAGAGCCAACTATAAAGAAAAGCCTAGAGTGTGGAGCTAGTCTTGTGATGTTTAGTGGAGACAAGCTTTTAGGTGGTTGCCAAGCTGGGATAATTGTTGGGAAAAAACATCTGATTGATAGGCTTAAGAAAAATCAATTTTTAAGAACTATAAGGGTGGATAAAATAACTATCGCTATTTTGGAAAATATTTTTAGGGCTTATCTTGATGAAAAAGAGGCTGTAAAAAATATCCCTACCCTTAGAATGATTACAGAAGATAAAAAAGATGTAGAAAAGAAAGCCTACAAACTTTCAAAGCTTTTAAATAATAAAAATATCTCTCACAGTGTAATACCTACTAAAGCCACAATCGGTGGTGGAAGTATGCCTGAGGAGGAGATAGAGAGTTTTGGTATAGAGTTTAAGGGGGATATTTCTCCAAATAGACTGGAAGAATATTTTAGAAAAAATCCTGTATCTATCATAGGTAGAATTGAAAAAAATCGTTTCTTTATAGATATGAAAACTATATTTGATGATGATATAGAGGAGCTTTCGGAGAATATAGAGAGGGTATTTTTGGAAAGAGGGATAAAATGAAAAATATAATTATCGGAACAGCTGGGCATATTGACCACGGCAAGACTACCCTTATAAAATATCTAACTGGTATTGATACAGATAGACTTCCCCAAGAAAAAGAGCGAGAGATGACTATTGATATAGGATTTTCTTACATAAGAGAGAACGATATAAATATAGGGATTGTTGATGTACCGGGACATCAAAAGTTTATAAAAAATATGTTAAGTGGTGTATCTGGGATAAATTATGTATTATTTCTTATAGCCTCAGATGACGGAATTATGCCACAGACTGTTGAACATTTTGAAATCTTAAAACTTTTAGGGATAAAGTCTGGAATGATAATCCTCACTAAGACTGATTTAGTAAGTAAAGAAAAAATATCGGAGTTAAAATCTCAGATAAAGGAGAGGTTTAAGGGAAGTTTTTTAGAAAATTTTGATATTTTGGAAACCTCTATAAAAGATATAGAGAGCTTTGATAGATTAAAAATAAAACTTTTGGAAGATATATCTAAGTTACAATTAGAAAATCAAAATAAAGATTTCTTAATGTATATTGATAGAAGTTTCACTATTAAAGGTGTAGGAGCTGTTGTTACTGGTAGCGTTTCATCTGGCAAAATAAACTTAGGAGATAATATCTACCTATACCCAGCTAGAAAAAAACTTAAGATAAAATCAATAGAAAACTTTGGAAACAGATTAGAAACTTTGGAGGAAAACTGCCGTGGAGCTTTAAATCTTGGAGGCGTTGATTACAAAGAGATAAAAAGAGGGGATTTTTTATATTCTGATGATAGTTTGATTTCTAGTGATAGGATTGATATATTTTTAACTTCCTTAGAAAACAAAACAATTAAAAACAATCAAAAAATAAGAATTTATCTAGGAACTGACGAAGTTATCGGAAAGATTTTACTTTTTGATAAATATAAAAATGGATATATAGGGCAAGTTGTCTTGGAAAAAGAGGTTTTTTCTTTTAAAAATCAACTGGGAATAATTAGAAGTTATTCGCCTATTGTTACACTTGGTGGTATAAAAATCCTAGATACCAAAGGGCAGAAAATATCAAAGAAAAATAGTAATTACCAAATCTATATTGATAGATTAAAAGATATTTTTGATAACAAAGACTTTGACAAAAAAGATAGGGAAAATCTAAAAGAAAAGCTTATAGAACAATTAAAAACTTTTCATACAGATAACCCTTTAAAAAAAGGTATAAAACCTTTGGAGCTAGAAAAGATACTCTCAACTGACATAGGGGATATTTTGGAAGATTTATCAAAAGAAAACCTTATAAAGATAGAAAATAACACTGTATCTCTGTATGATTTTAAGGTAAAACTTACTAAGGAGCAGAAAGATTTAAAAGAAAAAATTTTTAAAATTTATAAAAATTCTGGATTTTATATGGTAAAATATGAGATAATAGAAAATATGCTAGGGGATTTTTATCCTAAAAAAGAGATAGAGAAAATCCACAGATTTATGGTAGAAAATCAAATGATAGTATATTTAGAAGAGGACAGATATATTTTATCAGGATTTTTTAAAGAGGCACAAAAAAGGCTTGTAGACTATTTCTCACAAGAGGATAATAGAAAAAATGGTATCACTCTTGGGGGATTTAGAGAACTTCTCGACACAAACCGTCAAAGTGCCATAAGCATAATAAATAAGCTAGAAAAAATAAAATTTTTAATCAATAGAGAAAATACAAGATTTCTTAGAGAGGGATTTTAAGGAGGAAAAAATGGTAAAAGTAAATGCAGTTGGATTTGTTTGTCCAGTACCTGTTATTATGACAAAAAAAGCTCTAAATGAGATTGCAGAGGGAGAAGTTGAAGTTTTAGTTGACAACGAAACAGCTAAACAAAACTTAGAAAAATTAGCTAAAGAGCTTGGATACGAGTTTAAATCTTGTGAAGTTGACGGAAATTTCCAAGTTATTATCAATAAAAAACCAAATGAAGATAAAAAAGAAACTAAAGAGGAAAATATAGTTGTAGTTATCGACTCTGATGAAATGGGAAAAGGAGACGAAGAGCTTGGAAAAATATTAGTAAAAGGATTTATCTATTCTTTGACAGAGATGGAAACTTTACCAAAAACAGTTATCCTTTATAACAAAGGGGTTTTACTTGCAACTGTAAATGAAAATACTATTGAAGATTTGAAAAAACTTGAAAGTATGGGTGTTGAAGTAATCTCTTGTGGTACTTGTGCAAACTACTATCACGTTCAAGACAAGTTACAAGTTGGAAGTTTAACAAATATGTACACTATCGTTGATAGACAATTTAAGGCTACAAAATTAATAAGAGTTTAATATGAAGTTACAAGAGAGATTTATAGTGATTTCTGCCGATTCCACTCATTTTGTTATAAGTCTTGAAAAAATCTTATTAGAAAATGATATTCAATGTAGAATAATACCACTTCCAGTAGAGATTTCTGCAAACTGTGGGTTGGCTGTGAAATTAGACGAAAAATATTTAGATAGAGCTAGAGAGATTATCCTAAAAAATAGTTTCTTGGTTAAGGTGGCTCTAATTGAAAAAAACGGACTTAAAAAAAATATTACTGAATTAGAGATTGGGGGAGAAAGTAGTGCTGAATAAAAAGTTTTTTTTACTAATTTTTACCTTTTGTTTTGCTTTAACTTTTGGTAAAACTAAAAGACCAGAGATAATAGTAGAAAAAAAATATGATAATTTAATACACGAAAATATAAAAATAGATATAAAATATGGTGGAGAAGATTTACCAAAACTTTTAGACTATGTATTTATAAAAACTCTCTATGCAAGGGTGAGGACTGAACCTTTTTCAGATTCACCAGAGATTTATCACGCTCCATTTAATACAAAATATCTTTTATTAGAAAAAGTAAAAGTTGGAGGAAATGTTTGGTACAAAGTTAAAACTCCAAAGGGAGAGGGGTATATATATGAGGGTTCTGCTATTCTTAGAACTTTTAGATTTGAAAAAATGCTTACAAGAATAGAAGAGGTTGAAAAATTTATAAGTGGTAAAAATAGTGAAAAGGTAAAACTTGCCTCTACAAACTCGTATCTTCCAAACCCATTTAATAAAGATATGAAAAGAACTAAGGATAAATACGGAGTTTCTATTGACCAAAATATAGTTGGTGTTTACAAGGAAGAAAACAAAGAGGATATAGAAATCCATATTCCTGATAGATCTATCCTTAGTGTAGAAAAAATAGATGGAAATTATGCTGAAGTTAAGGTTGAAAATATAAAAGAATCTCCTCTAAGAATGCCTAAAAAATATCTAACTTATAGACCTGAAATCTCAAAAGGATTTAAAAAAGCGATAGTTGTAGATATAGACAATCAAAACTTGGGAGCTTTTGAAAAAGTTGGAGATAACTGGTATTTGATTTCATATATCTACGGAAAAACTGGAATTGAAAGTGAGCTAGGCTTTGAAACTCCAAGAGGTTCTTACATTGTCCCTCTTCTAAAATATGAAATGGGATATAGAGGACTTTATGGGGAAGATGCTGGAATAGCTAGATATGCCATAAGATTTAGTGGTGGAGGATATCTTCACGGAACACCTATTGAACACGACGAGAAAGATAACGAGGATTTTTTCCTACTTCAAAAAGAAAATGGACTTGGAACATTTAAAGGTACAAGAAAATGTATAAGAAATACTGTTTCTCATTCAAAGTTTTTATTCGATTGGATAATGGGAGATTCTAAAAGAAATCTAAACTCTAACTACCAATCTCCTGGTGAGAATGTTATATTTATAATTTTCTAATAAAGTGATAGTATGAATATATTAATAACTGGAGTTACAAAAGGGATTGGTCTAGCACTTACCAAAGAATTTGTAAGAAGAGGGGACAGAGTTTTTGGAGTGGCTAGGACTTTATCTAGATTAAAAGATTTAGAAAAAAAATATTCCCAAAGCTTTATCCCTCTAAACTATGATATATCTTTGGAAGAAAATATTGATAAAATCTTTAAATATTTAGAAGAAAATAGTATAAAAATAGATATTTTGGTAAATAATGCTGGGGTTGGAGCTTTAGGGAAGTTTCAAGATATTTCTCTTGCTGACAATCAAAGGGTTATCAATCTTAATATTTTGTCCCTTGTAAATATGACACATAAATTTTTAAACTACAAAAAATATGATAAATTTACAGGAATAATAAATATATCTTCTACTGGGGCTTTTCAAGTAGGTGGACCATATTTTGCCACTTACTATGGTACAAAATCCTTTGTTAGCTCCTTTACAAATAGCTTGATAACTGAAAATCCCAAAACTAAAGAAAAGGATTTTAGAATAATGGGAGTTTACCCCGGACCAACTAGTACAGAGTTTGTAGGAATGAAAGATGAAAAGAGCTTTTATATTATGGACTCTCAAAAGGTGGCTAGTATTATTATAGATGATTTCTTTAAGGGAAAGGATATTTGTATCCCCGGAGTATTTAATAAGTTTTTGGTTATTCTAGGGAAGTTTATCCCAAGAAAGTTGGAACTAAAACTTTTGGAAAAAATCCAATTAAAGAAAATAAAAAAAATTTAACCAAAAAAGGAGCTGTTGCATTTTTTTATTAATAAGAATATAGATTAAAAATTACGAAAATTATGGAGAAAAATTAGATTTATAAAGCGACATCGAATGCTAAAAATCACAACTGTTTGAGCGTAGCGAGTTTTGTGATTTTAATGAGATGAGCTTTTAATAAATCAATTTTTTGTAATCTGTAGTAATTTTTAATCTTATATCTCTTAAATTTGCAACAGCCTCTTTTAATCTTTTCTTTGTTGTTTTATTATTTTTTCTAATTCTTTTAATCTTGTTTCCATTTCTGTAAGATGCTCTGTTTCTCCATTAACTATACAATATCCTATTTTTGTTCTCAAAGAGTTATATTCTTTTTTCTCTGGAGTAGCATTCATTGCTTTATCATACATCTCTTTCGTTATTTTTCCAGTCTCCAATAGCCATTTTAAAAATTCTTCTTCATCTTTATCAGTTCTTTCTCTCATATAATCACCTCTATACTTTAAAAAAATAAAGGGAGAATTTTAATCTCCCGTATATTTTTTCTAATTCTATCAAATAATATTTTTTTGTTATCTATTAAAAAGCATAAGGAATTATTTATATTTTTAGTCATTTGTAATATGGTAAAGGTTAATGATAGCTGATTGTAATTTTGTATCATCTTGTTCTGTAGCAAATATTTTTCCTTCTAACATTCCTTTTGAATTATTGAATTGGAATTTTATTATTCTTCCTTCTGTATCATCTGGTGAAAGTGTGAATTTTTTTTGATTTCCCTTGTTATCTGGAGAGAAATAATTAATTATTACTTTTGTTACATAAGGTGCGTTGATTACTTTCTTTATAAATCTTTGAAACTCTGAATGGTTTCTTAATTGTTCTGCGTGAGCCTCGTTTCCTTTGTATTGCTCTTGATAAAGTTTTTCTGATGGTAGAGCATCTTTTGGTAAAGTAGATAAAACATCTGTATTTAATTTGTCATAGATCATTTCTCCTAAAGGTGATAAAGAGAAATAACTAGTATTGTCCATTCTTACGTCTTCTAAAATATTTCTTAAATTTGAATCACGATTTATATAAGATTGTATTTCACTTTTTGGTAAAATGCTTTCTTTTTTTAGTCTTGAGATAATGTCTAAGTTCTTTATAAATAGATCTCTATCAATAGTTATAGGCATAGGTAAAAGTTTTACAATCTCAGTGCTGTTTTCATATAGATAATATGCTGGGATTTTGAAAACTTGGGCAATTAATCCGACCATAAATATTTGTGCTTTTAATCCACCGATTGGGGAAATCATTATATTGTCAAATTCATGTTTCTTTATAATTTTTGCTATTTCAGTAGAAAGATTTCTAAGTCCTTGGATTGCAAAGTCGTGTTCTTTTGTAATATTTAATTTTTCTATCTCTCTAATTTCAACTTCAAAGTTCATACTATTTTCTATTGTATATTTTACAACCTCTCCTGCTGTTCTACCATCTATTGAATCAGAAACTATTAAATATATTTTTGCATCTTCGATATTTTCTTTTTTAAATAGATAATATGTAGAGTTAATTTCAGCACCAAATTTTTTATCTGTTATATCTTTTCCTTGTAATTCTTTGATTATTCTTTCTTTAAAATCTTTTGCCTCTTCTTCTGTTAGTGAGCTTAGAGGTCTACCTTGAAAATGGTTGTTTATTATGTCACGATGATTAGTAAGAGAACTTGTACCACAAGTTGCTATTAAAATATTTTTTTTCATAAAAACTCCTCCTAAAATTTTCTAATTATATTATATCCTTGTTTCAATATTAAATCAAATTATCTTTTTTTAAAAATTTCGTATATAACTCCCCACATTAACAATGTTTCTAACATAATTTCCCTCCTTTCGTTAAAACATACAATTATCAAAAACTTTTATTAAAACTTTTTAGAAATAATCCCTATTAAAAATAGTGTCAACATTTTAAACCTCCTTTAATCTCTTTAACGAGTTTATTATATAAAATCGCTTTACCAAAAATATTTATTTTTTTACTTTTTTATTATTTTTTCTCTTATCTCCATATCTTGACTTAAATAATCTGTATAAATCGACCTTAAAAAAACTGTTTCTGTTTTTATATCTGATTGGTAAAAGAATCTAAAATAGTCGTTAATCAAATTTTCATCAAGTAAAAATTGGATAATCTTTTCGTTTTTTATTTTATCAATAGTAAGTTTAAAGGTATTTTTTAAATAAAATTTTATTAACTGGTTATTAAAACGAGATATACTTAAATTAAACTTTTTTATATCACTCATCAATCTGTCATACATCTCCTTATTTATAGATACTTTTATTTTCTTTTTCATATTTTCCTCCTTTTCTTTTGGCAAGATCATTTTATAATAATCCCTTACCAAAAAAATCTAAATTCTTACTAAAAATTGAGAATTTTTTTTATTTATAATCTACTTGAAAAAAGTTTATCATAGTTGAATTACCAAATGGATATTAAAATTACAATTTTATAATAAAATACATACTTTAAAGGATTAAAAATATATTTTAATCAAGATAGGAGAAATAATATTAATAGAGCTTTTAATATTCTCTTAAGAAAAATGAATAAAATATGAAAAGACTGTTTTTTAATAAAATATTTTTTGATAGTTTTATTGAAAAAAATCTCTTTTATGTTATACTTTGGTTAGAAGATGTTTTTTCAGTCAGTTGATTTTCCTTAAAATAATTGACCAAAAAGGTGTGGAGTGGGGGAGAGTAAGAAAATCACCCTCGTTAGATAACAAAAAATGCAAAAAACTTGTATAAAAATATAGTACATTGGAAAATAAAAAAATAAAGTGACGGACAGCAGAGCAAATTTTGCTCATATGATAAAATGAAGAAAAGATTGGAAATAAGTATAAATAACCATTAAGAAACATATCCATTTAAAATAAGGATTAAAACTAGACTCTTCTAATATATTAGCAAGGTTGTCTCCAAGATTAAGAAACATATCCATTTAAAACAAGGATTAAAACTATTTTGTCCTGTCTTTCAACTAAGAACTCATCAAGAGATTAAGAAACATATCCATTTAAAACAAGGATTAAAACCACACTTCGTAGTAATTTCCTCTACTCTAACGGAATTAAGAAACATATCCATTTAAAACAAGGATTAAAACACACCATTTATTCTACCCATAAGTCTGGCTGTAAGAATTAAGAAACATATCCATTTAAAACAAGGTTAATAAAAAAAGCCTGACTTACAACATATTTGTAAATCAGGTTTTTAATTTTTTTGAAAAATAAAAAGAGATTAACTTCTAAAAATAGAAATCAACCTCTTTTTAATAAATATTTTTAAACCAATGTTAATTGTTTATCATTTGTGTCTTGGACTTTTTTTATTTTTTTTAAGATACTTTCTTTTTTAGCCTCGTTAATAGTGGCATTTGCACCGACTTCTCCGATTAATAGTTTAGAATTTTTGTTATGTAATTTATAATTTTCGATTGCTTTTTCTTTGTTAAAGTTAGCATAGCAATATAAACAACCGTGAATACAAGTGTTATACTCTCCTATATCATAACTTTTTATACAACCGCACTCCTCTCTTTGAAATTTATCTTTTTTATCATAGACATTTATCCCTAAAATTTTTGAAATCAAACGGTCATCAATACATTTTCCTTTTTGTACACCATATTTAGAGAAATCCCCATTTTCAGAGCAAGTTTCTATAACCATATTATATTTATTAGCTATTTTAACAAATTTTTTAACTATCTCTATTTTTTCATCTTCCTTTGGAACTCTTATTCTTAAAGACTTTGTATTTCTCTCTGTTTTTTTATACAAGTCCACAAAACTTATTACACACTTTTCAGTATAATTTCCCAATTTTTCACATAATCTTTCAAAAGCTCTAAAATGATAATCTAAATTATATTTTTCACTTAGAAATATTGGATCATATCTAAAGACCATTTTTTCTTTTCCAATAGTTTTTGCCAAAAAGATAAAATTTTCTATAATTTTTTTTTTATCAATTACGCAAGGCTCTACATCTTTTCCATAAGGGGAGATTGTATATTGAAAATAGTATTTGTAATCTTTTAATTTTATTAGATTTTCCTCTGTTGTCAAAGGAATAGCGTTTTTTGTCCAAAATACAAAACAATCTACATCTTCTTTTTTTAGACTAATTTTTCTTATTTGATTGATGTTCATAGGATTTTTTACATAGACAAATCCCTCTTCTAATCTATTAAAAAACCAATCACTATAAAAAGCTGGTATATCTGTTCTTCTACTTACACTTATTATCATATTAAGCTCCTTTTCTTAAAAAAATTCTTCTTTTGTTAAAGTAATTATTTGGTAGCAAAATTGTGAATCAGAGTTTACTGGGTATCTTGAAAGAGTTTGATCACAATCTCCACATAATGAATGTTTTTTACATAAACAAGGTAGATATTTTATAAAATCCATTTTATCTTTTGGGTATCTTATTTGAGGATTGATGTATTCTAATTTTCTAGTAAAGTCGTGAGTGCTTACACTTGATGAATCTTTTAAAATATATCTGTGATTGTATTGAAAAACTTCCATTATTTCTAATAATCTTTCTCTGTCTCTGAACTCTCTTGATTTTCTATGGGCAGATATTAAAACTAGATTTTTTTCATTAAAGTTGCTATTTCTAATTGTATTTTTTAAATTTTCAAATGTTTCTTGGTCAAACTCCCCAATAGATTTTGGAAACATAATAACGTTATAATTTGATTTGTTTAGTTTACAAATATTTTCTATTCTAGCATTAATAAATTTTTCTCCAAAAAAGTCTGAATAATCCCATTTTATACAGTCTAAACCTGTGTAATTATAATTTATTTTTGTGTTTTCTGTTGCTTTTTTTAACCCCCATAAATCTAAACCACAACCGCAACCGATTGATAAAATATTGTAGTCGTTTTTTATAAAGTCTTTTTCTATTAAATCTTCGTATAATTTGGCATACTCCACATAATATGCTAATAAATATCTTGCTAAATAAAATTTTTGAAGAGTGGAATCGTTGTAATTAGGCAAACTATCTCCATAAAAATTTAATTCTCTTAATTTGCAAAGGGAACTAGCTTTTGATATTTCAGTTTTAAAATCATTAAAAATATTGTCAAATTTATTTAAAACCATATAATTCATACTCATAATTCTTTCCTCCCAATCTGTTTTTCTTATTATGAGATAATTATACAAAAGTGAAATTACTTTTTTTGGCGAATAATTACTTTTTTTGTTTGACAACATTTTTTTACTTATATTATAGGATATACTGCTAAAAAATAAAAGTTACTTTGATAAAAATATATTCCAATTAAAATAGGGGCATTTTAAAGATGTTATACTCTTTTTCTTTTTATTATAAATTTATAAAATCTTTGATTTATGAGGAAATAGATTTTTTAGGAATCAAATTAAATATAGGTCACTGCTGTGTGGAGCTAGAGAGAAAGTCTATTGAAAAAAAATCTCTTTTATGTTATACTTTGGTTAAGAGATACTTTTTCAGTCAGTTGATTTCTCTTAAAATAATTGACCAAAAAGGTGTGGAGTTGGGGAGAACAAGAAAATCACGCTCGTTAGCTAACAAAAAATACAAAAAACTTGTATAAAAATATAGTACATTGGAAGATAAAAAAATAAAATGACGGACAGCAGAGTAAATTTTGCTCAGATGATAAAATGAAGAAAAGATTGGGAATAAGTATAAATAGCTATTAAGAAACATATCCATTTAAAACAAGGATTAAAACATAATTTCGGATATGGCTAAGTATTATTCTAATACAGATTAAGAAACATATCCATTTAAAACAAGGATTAAAACGATTTTGACTTTGATTCTTTCGTCAGCTATGTTAAATATTAAGAAACATATCCATTTAAAACAAGGATTAAAACCCTTTTGTTTTAATCAAAGCATCTAAGATAGAATATTAAGAAACATATCCATTTAAAACAAGGATTAAAACTAATTTCACCAGTTTCTCTGTCATGTATAGCATATGTGTATTAAGAAACATATCCATTTAAAACAAGGATTAAAACGATTTCTCAGCATCTAACCAAAATACTTTTTTCATAATTAAGAAACATATCCATTTAAAACAAGGATTAAAACGTGTTATCGACACTATTAATCAAATGTTCTTCGCATTATTAAGAAACATATCCATTTAAAACAAGGATTAAAACTTGTACCATGTTCTTTAATTCTACTTGTCTTTCTATTATTAAGAAACATATCCATTTAAAACAAGGATTAAAACTCAACTGTATATAATACTAGATGTCCATTTTCAACTTTATTAAGAAACCTATCCATTTAAAACAAGGATTAGATACAGAAAACTTTAATTATAGCGCCACAAATGGCGCTGATATTGAAATTTCAATTCAGTAATAACAAGGATTGAAACCGATTAGGTTTCCACACAAGTGTGGAAAAAGATTTTATTAGAAATATTTTCCACTTAAAGTAAAAATAAAAAAGAGCTGAGGGCGATAATATCGCTATCAGGTCAAAAAGGTAAAATATTGTCTAGTTAGAATAAGGATTAAAACCGTGGACTTTTTTGTCCACCGTTAAAACAATCTTTATTTCTAAATTAGAAACATTATCTAGTAAAAATAAGTATTAAAATTAAAGGTCATCGACACTTATGTCGACGATTAAGAAACTTATCCAGTAATGACAAGGATTGAAATGTTGATTTTATCGTGATGGACAAAAATGTCCAAGACGATATAAGAAACTTATACAATAAAAATAAGGATTAAAAGACTTTATAGCATATGTACAAAAAAGTACACTTGCTAATAAATAAGAAACTTATCCGATAAAAATAAGGAGTGAAACAAATTAGGTTACCCACTTGTGGGCACGGATTTAAAATAAGAAAGATTGTTTAGTTAAAAGAATTAGTTTTTGATAATAAGTTGGCGAAAATTGAAAAAGATTTCTAAAAAAATTGAAAAATAGATTATAAATATTAGTAATATAAGGGTATAACATTTTTGAAATACCCTTTTTTTATTTCCTTAAATAATATTACTGGCACAGCATAATTTATTTAGATTACAGCATTTACATATAACTGTGACGATGTGCCACCAAAAAACCAAACTCCCTTATATAAAAGTTTTTTCATATTATTCCTCCAATTTTTTTATTTATATGTTATTATATCATCTTTTTTTTATTTTTTAAAGGATTGAAGTTAAAAGTATTAACTAGTTTTAGTAATTTTATTTCTGTCTTATCATTTAGCTTTTCTTGTGCCAGTTCAAGACAACTTGTGACATCATAAGCCATTATAATATCTAGTATTAATAATATTTGGCACAGTGGCACAGCTAAAACTCAACTTACTATATACTCTCTCTTTATCATATCTCTTTTTTTATTATATAATATATCATCATATATAAAGAAAATACTGTGCCACCGTGCCATTTTATATATAACTTATTATTTTTAAATACTTTATAGTGACTCGATTTGCTAAAATAACCCGTGCCTTTGGCACAAAAGCTGTGCCAAAATTATTTTTTCTAGTCTTTGGATTTATAAAATTTCAACTATTATTATGTTTTTTTTATTATAAATCATAAACTTCTTACATTTGATTAATAGTTTTATCTATCACTATTTCAAGAATATAAATAAAAAGAGACTGACCTCTAATGAATAGAAATCAATCTCCTTAATGAATGAAGTATATTTTTTAGATTTTAGTCGTTTGTTATTCTACCGAAGTACAATATACCACCGTTTATAAAATAAGAAAGTATAGAAATATAGTTTCCCATATCTCCTCCTATAAGTTTTCCTATAAGAGCAGTAACACCACCGGCTATAATTGATAGGATAACAGCTTTTTTCTCAGCTCTAAACCCAAATATTCCAACAAAAGTAGGGATAATAAAGGAACCAGAGTACACTGCCAAAGCTAAAAGTAGAGTGGACAAGATATATTTCATTTTAACTGCCACTAAGATAGCGAAAACCCCAAATAAAATTGTAACTATTCTTGTAACGAAGATAGCTTTTTTACTTTTTAAGTCTTTTAAAATCCCTTGGGTAAATAGAGATGACGCAGTAAGAAGTGTGGTATCTGCTGACGAAATCACTGCTGATAAAAGCCCAAAGTATAAAACAAAGCTCAAAACCTTTGGAAGTTTTGTATTGGCTATCATAAGAAGAACTGACTCTTTTCCCACATTGTCAAAGGCTTGTATACCATAAACCCCTAATTTTGTCAAGATAAAAGCAAGTGGTATAAGGACAAGTATCGCCACAATTATAGATTTTCTCATAGTATTATCATCTTTGGCACAGAAAAGTCTCGAATAAATATCTGGACCTACAAGATAAGTTGTAGAATAAGTAAGCACCATAACCAATAAATCTATATAGTTAAATTTATGATTTATAACTGGTAAAACCTCTTTTGTCACTGGCTCTGGCACAATATAGAAAAATGTAAGAACGATACCAGCAAGTATAAACATAAGTTGGATAACGTCAGTTTTTATTATAGAAAGTTGACCCCCAAGAATTGTATAAACGATAAATACAGTTCCACTTAATAAAACCCCTTGAACATAGTTAAGTGATGAAAGGATAGTAACTATCTTGGCAGCCCCCATTATTTGTGAGGCAACAACCCCAAGCCAAGCTATTGGAATTATAAAAGAAGATATTCTTTGGACTTCCTCTCCATAAAAAGTTCCAAGCATACTAGGAAGATTGTATCCGTGGAAATTTTTAATATATTTTATCAGTGGATAAAGACAAAGCAGACCAAAACTAGCACACACCAATAGCCAAATCCCTGCCCAACCGCTCACATAAGCAAAATCTACGCTACCGATTATAGCAGAACTACCAAGGATTGATGCAAGCAAACTTCCTGACACTTGTAAAACCCCTGCATTTTTACCTGCAACAAAGAAATCCTTATCATCTTTGACCTTTTTAAATGATAAAATCCCTATGACAACAACGATTAAAAAATAAAAAAATAACAACATCTCTTTCATAAAATCTCTCCCTTTCTTAAATAACAATTACCAAATCTTTTATTATTCTAGCACAGAAAATATATTTATGTTACCTTTAATTTTTTTTAGGTTAACATTTTGCTTTTCGTTAAAATGTAATGTTATCTTTGGTAAATACAAATAAATTGACTATTCTAATTAAAAAGAGTATAATGATTTAATAGTGATTTGACTGTTTGGTCAAAAATTTAATTTTGTTATTTTATATTAACGAGGTGTCTATGAAAAAGAAAATTTTGGCTCTGTTTTTTTCTTTTCTACTGATAGGTTGCTCCAATAATCAAGAGAAAAAGCCAGAAGAAAAAATTGCTACTCTTACTGGAAAAGATTATTTAAAGCAATATGGTTCTTCTATATCCTTAGAAGAGGCGATACAAATAGCTAGAGAGAGAAACTTGGATATTAAAACTAAAAGGTTAGAGAGAGAAGTGGCTAGTCTTGATAGAAAGATAGCTTTTGGAAATTTCTTGCCCTCTATAAATGTAATGGGTGGTTATACTAAGCTCGATAATCAAGTGGACATTGGTATGGATACTAGCTCTTTAAAAAATGGTTTAGCAGGTGCTTTAGGTAGTCTTGGTCTACCTCCACAAGCACTGGGAGTTTTAGGAAATTTAATCCCCAATACCCTTTCAACAAGACTGATTGACGAGTCTTTTTATACTTATGGTGTAGGTGTACAAATGCCAGTCTTTGTTCCGTCAACTTGGTTTTTATACAGTGCTAGAAAAAAAGGTGAAAAGATAAGTGAGCTAGCTGAAAACTTAACTGATAAGATGATACAACTTCAGATTATGGGAGAATATTTTTATATCCTTGCTCTACAATCAGAGAGAGATTATCTTGTAAATCAGTTAAATTCCGCAAAAGAGATAGAGAAAAAAGCTCGTATTTCCCTAAAAGTTCAAGGGATTTTACCTTGGGAGCTAGATAAAGCAAAAACTTTGGTAAAAGCTAGAGAACTTTCCCTTAATAATAACGAGAGAGATCTAAAGATTGCCAAGATGAACCTTATGAAAAGTCTAAATCTAAATCCATTAGATGATATAGTTATAGAAGATATCTCTATCACTCAAAAGGAGATACCTACTCTAGAGGATTGTATCTACGAGGCTATTTCACAGAACGAAATATTAAAAATCTCTGATACTGCCAGTGGAGTAAGTAGTGACATTAAAAAGATTGCTATCTCTAATTTCTTGCCAAAAGTTATCTTAGGTGGGGGATATATAGAGAACAATAACGATATATTCTTAGATTCAAGTGTAGGATTTGGAAATATAAGCGGAGTTCTTAGCATATTCAATGGATTTAAAAATATAAACGAATATAAAAAAGCTGTAAGGAGAGAAAATATCTCTCAAATGAAAGTTGAAAAGGAATTTTTGACAGTTATAATAGAAACTTCCAGAGCTTATAACAATGTAGAAAAGGCTCGTGAGCTATGTGAGATAGCTGACCTTAACTACAAAGCTGAAAGTGGCAGAATAAAACAAAAAAGTTCTGAAAAGAAAGTTGGAATGATAGGGGAAGATGAATATTTAAGCTCCCTTTCATCATATGATGAGGCTTTTAGTATGAAGAAAAAAGCAGATTTTCAATATCAAATGGCTCTTGGAGCTTTAAGCATTGCAATGGGTAAAAATCCCTTTGTCAAAGGAGGAAATTAATCTATGAAACTAAAATTTTTATTACTAATATTATCTATTTGCATTGTTGGTTGTGGAAAAGAGAAAGAAACTATCATAAGACCTGTGGAAACAATCACTGCCAAGATGTCAGTGGAAAATACAAAATCACAATATCCTGCTGTGGTAGCTCCAGAGAAAGAGGCTTTGCTTTCATTTAGAGTGGCAGGACCTGTTGAGGAGTTTAATGTGGAGATAGGAAGTTTTGTAAGCAGTGGTTCTGTTATAGCAAAACTAGACGAGAGAGATTATAATCTTCAGTTAGAGGCTTTTAAAAATAAAGAACTAGCAGGTAAAAACTCTTATGAGGCAACAAAGGCTGTGGCTGAAAATGCTAGAAAACAATTTGTAAGGGTAGAAACTCTATATAGAGAAAAAGCTATTCCAAAAAAATCTTATGACGAAGTTTTGGCAGGAGTAAAGGCTAGCAAAGCCAAAGAACTAGCAACATTTGCTGTATATCAAGAGGCAATGCAAGGTAGAATAAACTGTGAAAACCAACTTAAAGATACAAGCCTAATAGCTCCGTATGACGGATATATCAAGAAAAAATTTGTTGATGTAGGGTCAGTTGTTGGGGCAGGGATACCTGTTGTATCAATAGCTTCAGTGGGAAATCACAAGATAAAAATAAATATTTCAGAAAATGATTTGGAAAAATTTAATGATGTAAAAGAGGCAAACTTTGTTTATAACGACAAAAAATATCCTCTAAAACTAGAAGAAGTAGGGCAAGTAAAAGGGGCAACAAATACAACTTATCCAGTAACATTTTCTTTTATAGAAGAAAACAATATCCCGATAGATTCACAAGGTAGTGTAGATGTTACTTTTGCCGAGGAGGGAAAAAATGGGATACTGGTTCCTTGTGAGGCTCTATTTGAAAAAGATGGAAAGGTAAATATTTGGATTTATAAAGATGGGCAAGTAACTTCAAAAGAGGTAAAAATCATAAGACCTTACTATGACGGACAAGTTATTATATCTGGAGCAAGTTCTGGAGAAAAAATAGTTACAAAGGGTGTTCACGAATTGTCAGAGGGGCAAAAAGTAAATCTTTTAGAGCCTTTTAGCAAGACAAATGTCGGAGAAGTATTATAGAGGTGTCCTATGAAATTTATAGATTATTCAATTAAAAATACAATCGTTGTAAGGTTTATGGTAATACTACTTGTGATTGGTGGGCTTTTCTCATATATGAAGCTCGGAAAATTGGAAGACCCAGAGTTTAAGATAAAAGAGGCTCTTGTAGTTACACTTTATCCTAATGCCGACGCTCACAGTGTAGAACTACAAGTAACTACCAAGATAGAGGAGGCTCTACAAAAAATCCCTAATATAGAGTTTCTTCAAAGTACATCAAAGCCGGGATATTCCCAAGTTAAGATAAAATTAAAAGAGTCTGTACCAAGTAAAGATTTGGAACAATACTGGGATAAACTTAGAAAAAAAATAAATGACTCTCGTATAAACCTACCAATAGGAGCTTTGCCACCTGTTGTTTTAGATGACTACGGAGCAGTTTATGGAATATTTTTGGCAGTTACAAGTGACGGATATAGTTATTCGGAGCTTAAAAAATACACAGAATATATAACAAAAGAGTTAAACTCTATAAATGGAATTGCCCAAGTTACGCAGTTTGGAAAACCAACTGACGCCATAGAGATAATTATCGACAGAGATAAAGTAAACTCAATGGGACTTAATACAAAACTTATAGCCACATCACTTATCTCAGAAAATCTTATCACTGGTGGTGGGACTATTGATTATGGAAGTTTACGTGTAAATCTAAAACTTAATAACAAGATAAATAGTACAGAAAAACTAGAAAATCTTATTATATTTTCTAAAAAACTACCTGACGGAAATGACGAAATAATCCGTCTTAAAGATATTGCAAAAATAGAGAGAGGTTATGTAGAGCCAATCTCTCAAAAAATGTATTTCAATGGTCAGATGTCAATGGGAATCTCCCTTTCTCCAGAAAGTGGAACAAACATTGTTAACACTGGTAAGGTCATTGACGAAAAAATTATAGAATTAAAAGAAAAATTACCAGTTGGTATCGATATTAAGAAAGTTTATTATCAACCAGACTTGGTAACCTCAGCTATAAATAACTTTATATTAAACCTTATTATGTCAGTTATAACTGTTGTTGGGATTTTACTTTTGACAATGGGTATGAGAAGTGGTTTGATAATCGGAGCAAACTTAGTTTTATCAATCTTGGGAACTTTGATTTTTATGCTAGCAATGAAGATTGATATGCAAAGGGTTTCTCTTGGGTCATTTATAATTGCAATGGGTATGCTTGTTGATAACTCAATCGTTATTGTTGACGGAGTTTTGGTCAGAAGAAACCAAGGTATGAGTATGGAAGATGCTCTTTCGGAATCTACTCATAAACCTGCTCTGCCACTTTTGGGAGCTACATTTATCGCAGCCATTGCCTTTTTGCCTGCATATTTAATGGCAAGTTATACTGGAGAATATGTAAGTTCATCTTTCTGGGTAATTGGAATATCTCTAATGCTTAGTTGGGTGCTTTGCCTTACACAGACACCAGTTTACTGCAAGTTATATCTTGAGAATGAGCCTATAAAAGAGCCAAGTGAGAGAGAAAAGAAATTTTATTCAAAAGTTCATAGTCTCTTAGAATATCTACTTGATAGAAAAAAATCAACACTTTCATTTATGGCTATGGCACTTTTTGTGTCTGGTGTAATATTTATGCAGATACCAAAAACATTCTTCCCTGACTCTGATAAAAAAGGTTTCACTATCTCACTTTGGGCACCAGAGGGAAGTAAGATAGAAGTCGTAGAAAAAGCCACTAACGAGCTTGGAAAATATCTAAGTGAAAATAAAAATGTTACAAACGTAGTGGAAACAATCGGTTCTTCTCCAGCTAGATATTATGTGTGTACTATACCAGAGCTACCAAATCCAGCCTATGGAGAGATTATTGTAAGCGTAGATAAACTAAAAAATCTAGAAACTGTAGCAAACTCAGCTCTTGATTATGCTAATAAAAATCTTGCAGGAATAGTTGTAGGAGCTAAAAAATATCCAAACGGTGTACCTACACAATATCCTATCGAGATAGCTTTTTCAGGACAAGATCCTAAAATTTTAAGGGATTTAGCTAACGAGGCTATGGAGATTATCAAAAAACACCCTGATGTATCAAATGTTAAAACTGACTGGAGAAATAAAATTCTTACTTGGAATGGAGATTATTCGCAGTCCAAAGGGCTTAGAGGAAATATCACTCCTATTGATGTAACAACTGGGCTTATGAGAACTACAACAGGTATGCCAATAGGAAAAATAGAGGAAAATGATAATTCTTTAGCTGTAATTTTAAAAGAAACAAAAGATAGCTCTAATGATATAAACGATATTGGACAAACTCCAATTTGGGGAGCTACTCTAAAATCAGAGCCACTGTCTGGAGTTTTAAATAAAGAGTTTTTATCCTTTGAAGAGGGGCAAATCTGGAGAAGAAATCGTGTGAGAACTATAACTGTCCAATGTGATGTGCCTATGGGAGTTATTGCAGAGGAAGTAAGGAGAGATTTTAAAGAGGAGATTGAAAATATAAAATTACCAAAAGGTTATACTATGACTTGGTTTGGAGAACACCACGAGCAAGTTAAAAACTTTATAGCACTGATGTCTGAAGTGCCACTAACACTTATTATAATGTTTACTATCTGTGTTCTTCTATTTGCAAGTGTAAAAATCCCTATGATTATTTTTTCAGCTCTACCATTTGCAATGATTGGTATCGCTCCGGGGCTTTTCTTGACTGGAAAAAGTTTTGGATTTATGTCAACAATCGGTTTTGTATCACTATCTGGTATGATGATAAAAAATATGATAGTTCTTGTAGACGAGATAAACTATGAGATAAATATTTTGAAAAAAGATAAGTTTACAGCTCTTGTAGATTCTGCTGTAAGTAGAATGAGATCTGTGGCTCTTGCTGCTCTAACAACTATCCTTGGTATGATTCCACTTCTTTGGGATCCACTTTATGGAGATATGGCAGCTACAATTATATTTGGTCTGTTTGTATCAACAGTGTTGACTTTATTCGTTTTCCCTGTTGGATACGGACTATTCTATAATATTAAAAGAAATAAATAATAATATAAAAGGGAATGTTATGATTAAAAGTTATATCATTCCCGTTTTTTTATCAGAAATATATATGAGAATCAAATGTAAAATATTTGTAAAAAGTAAGAAAATTTTTGTTTTTTAAAAGGAAATTTATAAAAAATTTAGAATATTAAAAACGAGGAGAAGAAATAAAAAAATTTAAAAAAAGTGTTGACAAAATCAAAAAACTATATTATAATTAAAACATAAATGAAACAATTACAAATTTAAAAAATA
>NZ_JADYTX010000024.1 GCF_021531475.1 Fusobacterium perfoetens
TATACCCTACAACTCAAATTTTGTCAACGATATTTTTTTAATTTTATTAAATTTTAAAACTTTTCTTTATTTTTCAATAGATAAAATTTTAAAAATATTTTTATAATTTTTAATTTTTGAGAAAATTTTATAAAAAAATAAAAGACTGTTGCATTTTTTATTAAAAAAAATATAGATTAAAATTATGAAAAAATAAAACCAACAAAGATAAATGCTATAAAAAAATTTAAGAATTACATAATTTATTAAAAAAATTAAAACGTCAAGAATTTATATATCTAAAATAATACTACCTCAACGGAATAAATTTATCATTTTTAGTAAAATAAATTTTAGTTAATAATTTTCTAGAAGTATTAAGTAATTCTAAATTTTTTAAATTAAATCAAATTTATAAAATATGAAGTGATTTTTAATCTTATATTTCTTAAGTTTACAACAGCCTTTTCTAAATATTTTCTAAAGTGTCAAAGCTAGTTTATAATTTTTTCTCATTACATCACAAGAAGCTCCAAATTTTTCTAAATCCTCTTTTGACATAGGAAGTTCTATAACTTTTTCAACTCCATTTTTTCCAACTATAGCTGGAACACTAGCATAAACATCACTTTGTCCATACTCTCCCCTTAAAAGAGTAGACACCATACAAACTTTTCTCTCATCAGCTAAGATAGTTTTTATAATCTCAACACAAGAAGTTCCTATTCCAAATTCTGTAGAACCTTTTCCTTTTAGAACTAGCCAACCACCATATCTAGCATCATTAGCTATCTCTTCAAGATTAAGATGTCCATAAGTTTCTGGCTCCTCTTTCATAAGTTCTATTAAAGATTTTCCAAATATAGTAGCCACAGACCAAGGAACCATTTGAGATTCTCCGTGTTCTCCCATAACATAAGCATATATTGATTTTTGGTCTATATTTAATTTTTTAGATAAAACCTTTCTAAGTCTAGCTGAATCCAAAGTTGTGCTTGTAGAAAGAATTTTATTTGATGGATAATTTAATTTTGTTTGTAAATAATATGTGATAACATCTGCTGGATTTGATATATCTATTATAATTCCAGAAAATTTAGAATTTTTTATCCCCTCTACGACACTTTCAAGGCAAGTTATAGTTTTTCCTAAAGTATCCATTCTAGTTTCATTTAAGTTTGGTAGTGGACCAACAGAGATAACAATAATTTCTGCATCATCTATATCTGAATAATCTCCAGCTTTAACTCTTACTCTGTGTGGAAGATATACAACTGCGTCTGCTGTATCCTCTGCTTGAGCCAAAGCTTTCTTTTCATCTATATCTATATAAACTAATTCATCACACACCCCTTGTGTCACTAAAGAAAATCCCACATGAGAACCAACGTGTCCCGCTCCAATTACAACTATTTTTCTGCTTTTTATTTCCATAATTCAAGTATCCTCCTTAAAATAAGTTTTCATTAATAATATCACTAATTGAATTTATTTGCTAGTGAACAATTAAAAAAATTTTTTGTTCCTAATAAAAAAATAAAACACCCTACACTCTTTAAAAGTTGTAAGATGTTTTAAAAATCTTGTTCGTATATATTTTTTATTCTTCCTCTTGAGTTTCTTGTTCCTCTTGATTTTTTATCTCTTTTCTGTATAAGTGATATTGGAATAAATTATAAATTATATAATAGAATGAGAATATAAATAAACTATATTTTAATGTTGCAAGAACACAGATTACAAAAATTCCCATATATTTTTTAGGTACAAAATTAAATACTTTGTCTGGAGTTAAGAAAGTAATAGTAGATACCATTAGTATTGCAGAAATTATTGTTATAGAGATAAAGAACTCTGCATTAAAGAAATTGTATCCATATTTTTCTAAAGTTCTACAAAGTAATAAATAAGATATTATAGAAGCTGCCCCATTTGGAATAGGCATTCCACTAAAATCATCTTTTTCATTAGAAGCGACTGTAACAACATTAAACTTTACAAGTCTCATAACTCCACAAAGAGCATAAATAAATGCAACAGGGATTGCCATTGTTACAAATCTAGGATATTCCGATAAGATAGAATAAACTAAGATACTAGGAGCTATACCGAATGAGATAGCATCTGAAAATGAGTCAAACTCTTTTCCAAATTCACTGAAGGCATCAAACTTTCTAGCAGCTTTTCCATCTAATCCGTCACACACCATAGCTAAAAATATAAACCAAATAGCATAAGTATAATTAGATTTTATTGATGCAGTAATACTTAAGTAACCAAGAAGCATATTCGCAGCTGTAATTCCATTAGGTGCTAAATATTTTTTTTCAACCATTATTAATCACTTCCAATTTTTAGAATTCGTACATAGATACTATATTTTACCACATCATTTTCATTTTTTCAATTTTTTTTAAGCTTCGAAGAAAAAAATCAATTTTTCGTTGTCTAAGTTAATATAACTTAAATAAAAAGTTTTGAGTAATTTTAATCTATATGATATAATTATTGACATAAAAAAGGAGGAATTTTAGTGAAAAAAATAGTAAACGGATTAATAGGAATAACAATTTTAGCAGGAGTTGGAGTTTTCGGTCTAAAGGATATGGTTATCCAAAAAGTTTTAGAAAAACAAATGACTGAGGCTTTGGAAAGCAATGTTAGAATATATGGAGTAGATTATTTTATTTTTAAAGAGAAACTTGAATTAAAAGGAATTGGTATAGAGAGTAAAGAAGATGAATCAATAGACGCTATCTATATTAATAGAGTTTCTACTAATATTAAACTTCAACAGATTTTTGATAAAAAAATTGGTTTGGAAAATCTAGAAATAAGAGATATCGAACTTAATAAAAAAACAGATAGAAAAAATACAAAACCTGTTGTTAGAAAAATTGAAACTGAACTTACTAATAAAAAAATAAGTCCAGAGGAGATGCAAAAGTTAACTGAATCTTTCTTGGTTAATTATCAACATTTGCTTACAAAATTAAAAAGTGATAACAGCGAAAAAAATGCTAGACTTAAAGCTTTATTTATAAATGTAACAGTTCCAGCTCTAGATAAATTTATTGATTATAAACTTTCTGATATAGCTTCGTCTTATATGATAGACATTATCGATAAATACAATACTCTTAAAGCTAACTTCCAAGAATCAAAAGATTCTTTAGAAGAAGATGCTTGGGTAGTAGAGATTTCAGACCTTTTAGTTAAAACCTCTCTTCTTGGAAGAAATTTTGAGGGAGTTGTAAAAGGAATAACTACTGACAAAACTAAGATGAATAAAAATATTCCATTTAGTTTGGTGGCAAGTAACCAAGATGAAAAGAGTTCTATCACTGGTTATTTGAATATCGGTGCTTTTACTGGAGAGATTGACAGTAAATTTGAAAATATTGATGTTAATAATTTTATGACTGAAAAAGATTTAATCGAGGCAAAAGCTAACCTTGTCCAAAAAATATCTCTTGATGAGGAGAAAATATCAATAATCGGTAGACTTGATATGAAAGAATTAGATATTAATAAAGAAAAAGTTTCTGATTATTTCTTAAAAGATAAAGATGCTCTAGATATTATCGTCGGAGATACTAATGACAAAATCAAAAATTTAAAAGTAGAGTATAATTACAATCCTAGTTTTAATAGAGTTTTTGTAAATAGTAATATTGCAAAAGAAGTGGCTTCATATTTAGGTGGAAACGATAGACAATTAGATAAATTAAAAGAAGATTTTAACAATAAATATGGAGAAAAAATCAATAAAACGAAAGAAGAATTAAAATACAAACTAGAAGAATTTATAAATGTTTTTAATAAAAACTAATTTAGCAAGGAGAAAAAAATGTATATAGTTTTTGATGTTGGAAATACTAATATTGTTACGAGCATTCTTAACTCAGAGGGGATTGTTGAAGAAACTTTTAGAAATAGAACCAATGACAGAATGACTGAAGATGAGTTTATGGGATTTTTTAAAAGTATGATGGATATTCATAATATCGAAGTTAAAGATATCCAAGGGATAATGATTTCATCAGTGGTACCTGTTATTACAACAATCCTACAAAGATTTGGAAAAAAATATTTTAACTTAGATGTTTTTGTGGTAAATATAAAGAAAAAAGTTCCTTTTAAATTTAAAAGGGGAGTAGATGGCTCTAATATGGGAGCTGACAGAATAATAAATGTTGTTCAAGCTCTTAAAGAGTATCCTGACAAAAATCTTATTATCTTTGACTTTGGAACTGCTACAACATATGAAGTATTAAAAAAAGATGTCTATATAGGAGGAGGGATTTTCCCCGGACCAAAAACATATATAAACTCTTTATTTGGTACAACAGCTCGTCTTCCAAAAGTTGAATTTGATGAGATGCCTAGCGTTTTAGGAAAAAATACTGTCGAGGGAATTCAAGCAGCTACTTTCTATGGATATATCGGTCAAGTAAAATATCTTATTCAAAAAATAAAAGAGGAAGTTGGAGAAGATTGTTTTGTACTAGCCACTGGTGGTTTTAGTAAAATCATTGGAGAATATGTAAAAGAGATTGACAAATGTAGCTCTAAACTTAGCATAAGAGGAATATATACACTTTATAAAATGAATAAAAAATAATATAATAAAGGGTTGCCAAGTAGCAACCCTTTTTAAATAATTATTCATATAATGGGAATTTTAAGCAAAGTTCTCTTACTTCTTCTCTTATTTTTAAAAGTTCAGATTCATTGTTGATATTATCTACAACTCTTAAAATAAAGTTTGCTATCTCTTCCATCTCTTTTTCTTTCATTCCTCTAGTAGTCATAGCAGGTGAACCAATTCTTATACCACTTGTAACCATTGGTTTTTCAGTGTCATAAGGGATTCCATTTTTATTAACAGTTATTCCAGCTATTTCTAAAGCTTTTTCAACTTCTGCCCCTGTTAAACCTTTATTTGCTTTTACATCTATTAAGACCATATGGTTATCAGTTCCACCACTTACAACTCTTAAGCCACCTTGTTCTAAAACTTTTGCTAAAACTTTAGCATTTGTTACAACTTGATGCTGATATTCTTTGAAACTTGGAGATAATGCCTCTTTAAATGCCACAGCTTTACCAGCTATAATGTGCATTAAAGGTCCTCCTTGGATTCCCGGGAAGATTGTTTTATTTATTTTTTTCGCAATCTCCTCATTATTTGTCATTATAACTCCACCACGAGGTCCTCTTAAAGTTTTGTGAGTTGTAGTTGTAACAACATCTGCATAAGGAACTGGGCTTGGGTGTTCTCCTGTAGCTACAAGTCCAGCAATGTGAGCCATATCCACCATTAAATAAGCTCCAACTTTATCAGCTATCTCTCTAAATCTTTTGAAATCTATAACTCTTGCATAAGCACTTGCTCCAGCAACAATTATTTTTGGTTTTACTTCAAAAGCTAATCTTTCAACTTCGTCATAATCTATTAATTCAGTTTCTTTTGATACGCTATAAGAATAAACTTTATAATCTTTACCAGAAAAGTTTACATTTTTTCCGTGAGTAAGATGTCCTCCGTGGTCAAGTTTCATTCCAAGTATAACATCTCCTATATTTATTAAAGCTTTATAAACTCCCATATTTGCTTGTGAACCTGAATGAGGTTGTACATTCACATATTTTACATTAAAAAGTTCTTTTGCTCTCTCAATAGCTAATTTTTCAGCTACGTCAACAAATGAGCAACCACCATAATATCTTTTATCTGGATATCCTTCTGCATATTTATTTGTCATTATACTACCACAAGCTTCTAACACAGCTTCTGATACAAAGTTTTCTGAGGCTATAAGTTCTATCCCCTCATTTTGTCTTTTTCTTTCATTTTCTATTGCTTCAAATATCTCTCTATCTGTTTCAAAAAGTTTTTCTAATTTTTTCATATTTTTACCTCCTCAAATCCACTTTTTATAAACTTACATCAAATCTCAAACCTCCTTAATATTTTATATAGTAACATATTTTTTCTTAAAATAAAAGAAGTTTATATTTTTGAATAATAACTCTTTCAACCGTAGATATTTTATTGAAAAAGTGTTATAATCTATTTACTTAATATTTCAAAAAATACTTTTTAGGAGGAGAGATGAGAAAAGTAAAATTTATATATAATCCTTTCTCTGGCGAAAAAGAGATACTTAAGTATTTGGATTATCTGATTTACTCTTATCAAAAAAAATCTTTTACAGTTATACCATATAGACTTGGATTTGATAGAGATATATCAGAGGCTTTTGCTGATATTGATGATACTTTTGACCATATATTAATATCTGGTGGCGACGGTACTGTCAACGAAGTTGTAAACGGAATGAAAAAATTAAATATAGATTTGCCAATCGGTGTTATCCCTGCTGGTACAGCTAATGATTTTGCTCACTTAATAGGTATGCCTCAGAGTATAAGATACTCTATTGATGCTATTTTAAATAGTGAAGTTTCTTTAGTTGACCTTGGAAAAGCTAATGATAAATATTTTGTTAATATTTTTAGCTGTGGACTTTTTACAGATGTTTCACAGAAAACACCTACAGAATATAAAAATACCTTTGGAAAACTCGCATATTATTTTACAGGAATAAAAGAGTTGCCTAAATTTAAAACTCTTGACCTTTCTATAAAATCTAAAAACTTTAATTATGAGGGTTCATCTATTTTGTTTTTTGTATTCAACGGTAGAACTGCTGGTAATCTAGAAGTGGCTCACGACTCAACAGTTGACGACGGATACTTAGATGTTATTATTATTCCTGCTGATAATATATTAGAAAAACTATCTATACTACCACATCTTTTAAATAAAAATAATACCTCTTATCCAAAAGGGATTATTCACTTTAAAACTGATGAAATAGAGATAGATGTAAAAAATTCTAATGAGTATACTACTGATATAGACGGGGAGCAAGGACCAAAATTCCCTATAAAAATAACTTGTGAAAAAAATAGCCTAAAAGTTTTGGGCTGGATATAGACTTTGGAGGAAAAATGAGAAAACTAAAAAACTTTAAAAAAACTGACAAAATCCCACCATATTTAGACAATGAAAAACTTATATTTGCTGGGTTTTATAAAAAATACTCTTGTATAGCATCTCTTGAAGAGGGGAAAAAATTCGTTAGTATTTCTGCTGAAAAAGGGGAGGTTAAACTAACTGAATATGAGATGCAAGAGATTACAAATAATTTCCAAATGGGAGAGTATGAAACTTGGGAGATAAAATCTCCTTTTAGAGAGGGAAAAACTAGATACTTTAGAGAAAAATAATTAAAAAAAATATAAGATTAAAAATTACTACAGATTACGAAAAATTGATTTATTATAAGCTCATTTCACTAAAATCACAAAACTCGCTAACGCTCAAACAGTTGTGATTTTTAGCGTTCAATATCGCTTTATAAATCTAATTTTTCTCCATAATTTTCGTAATTTTTAATCTATATTCTTATTAATAAAAAATGCAACATCTCTCTTTTTATTTTTAATTTTTTTCAGTTCTTTTAATATAATTTAAAATCTCTGATATTGTCATATCCACTATCGCAATAATTTTTTCTCTAAATAAATTAACTATATTTCTTATAGATTGAGATAAATTAATAGCATTTTCTTCTTTCTCTACTCCTAAATTTCTGAAGAAATATATTGTCATAACTCCGATAACTGTTCCTGCTATAATATCTGAAAGAGGAGAGGCAAATAAAATTCCATATATCCCTCTTCCTACCTCTTTATTTTCAAAAAATCTACAAAGTCCCAAAGTAAATATTACAAAGCAAAACATATCTCTAAGGATAGAGGCTATCATTGAGTGAATAGGTTTTCCAATAGATTGGAAGAATATAGATGAAATCTTTATAAAGCAAGTTACAAAGCAAAAACTTAAGAAAATACGGAAACTTTTTGTTGCAAAATCCATATAAAGTTCATTTTGTTTTCCAAAAATTAAAATTATCATCTCTGGATATAGTTCAAATATCAAAGTGGATAAAATCCCAACTCCAAGAGATGAGATTAAAATAAAACGATAAGTTTCTTTTACTCTATCTAATTTCTTAGCTCCATAGTTATAACCTAAAATCGGTTGTCCACCTAAAGCTATTCCAACAGCGATATTATTTACAATAGTATAAACCTTTGTCTGAATGCTAAAAACAGAGATTGGAATATCGCTACCATAGATAGAAGTAGCTCCATATTTTGCCAAAGTAATATTACTAAGTAGCGTCATAACTACCATTGAAATCTGAATAATAAAAGTAGAACCACCTAGCATAATAAGATTTTTTAGCATATCTTTTTTTATGTGGAAACTCTCTTTGGAAAGTTTAAAACTTTTTGGTTTTAAAAAATATAATCCACAAATAATAAAAGATACCCCTTGTCCAATCACTGTGGCTATTGCTGCTCCCTCAATCCCCCAATCTAACCAAAATATACAGATAGGGTCTAGAATAATATTTAAAATAGCTCCCGAACACATTGCCATCATAGCATAAGTTGGACTTCCGTCAGCTCTTATCATACTGTTCATCACATTAAACATCAGATATGCTGGAAAAAATAAAGCTATAATTTCAAAATAATTGCAAGCTAAATCAAGAGTAGCCTCTGACGCACCAAATAAAATCATTAAAGGCTCACAAAATAAAATACAAACTCCCGAAAGAATAACACTTATTATAAAAGTAGTTGTAAGTCCCGTCCCAACACATCTGTGAGCACTTTCACTGTCTTGACGTCCAGAACAGATACTTAAATAAGAGGCTGCTCCATCTCCAACACACCAAGCAAAAGCATTACAAATACAAATAATGGGAAAAGATATTCCTGTGGCAGCGTTTCCCAAATAACCAAGCTCACTATTTCCAATAAAGATTTGGTCTACAATGTTGTAGAGTGCACTTATCAGAAGTCCCATAACACAAGGTACAGAGAATTTTAAAAGCAGTTGAGATACTGGCTTTTCTCCTAAAATTTTGTTTTCTTCCATAAAAATTTTTCCTCCTTAATAAGCACAAAAACCGTAAACAATTTACTTTTGTGCATTTTTTAATGCCTTATAGTAAACTATTTACGGTAGTCTGTAGAAACGTCCACCCTATTGTGAACATATATAAGCTCATTTCCTTTTAGAATATCATATTTTTACAGTTATTGTCAATATTTTATTATCTATACTAACTTTATTTTCTGTAAAAAATATTACTGAACTAGATTTCTTATCAATTTTTTCAGATATAAAAATATATTTCTATTTCTTTATTCCTACTTAAAAATTTTTTTATTTTATTTTTATTATCCAAAAATTCCAAATACAATAGAACCTATGATTAACATCATTGCTCCTCCAACTCTCGAAGAAATTTGTGCAAATGACATTAACTCCATTCTGTCTGCTGCTCCAAGTACAGCCACATCTCCTGAACCACCTCTGTTTGCCATACATAGCCCAGCTGTTATCGCTGCCTCTATAGGATAAAACTTCATTGTTCTAGAAAGTAACATTATAAATATAACTGCTCCTAATACAATTCCTATTGCTATTACTAAATTTGCTGGTGTTAAAGAATTTATAATCTCTTGTACATCAGTTCCAAAACCTACTGCTCCCATTAATATCCAAATAGTATATTTTGAGAAAAATGTTTGCATATTTTTAGCTCCAGCTTTTAATGGTGTTGGGACAACATTAGTTACATTTAAAATAATTGCATAGATAACTAAAAATGCTAATCTGTGCATTTCAAAAGAAAAATTTAATGTACTCCATAATTCAGCTGAAAGATGTGCAAACATAAATAATACTCCTGTAAAAACTAAAGCTGCTGCAAACTCTTTTTGTCCAACTTCCATTTTTACCTCTTCATCTTTAACTGCTTCTTTTGAATTTTCTATTATTAAACTTCCATTTCCTGTTAAGCTAGGTTTTGATTTTCCTAATTTATTTAATAAAGCTCCAGTTATAATTACAATAACATTAGCTATTGTTAAGATTGAAATAGCAAAAGCAAACCATTCACTTGAAGGTCTTCCTGTTTTTTGAGCCCACATCTCAGACATAGGTATAGCTCCAGCTCCTGTTCCTCCGCCCATTATAGGTAAAACATAATTCATCACAATATCAAGAGGTGCTTTTCCAAAACATAATCCTGTTATTACTCCACCTATTGTTGCTCCTAAAACTCCTACTAAAATAAGTGGAATATATCCTGATATAGCTTGTACTAATGTTTTTCTATTAACTGTTAAAACTGAACCTACAATCAAAGCAGGTATAAATATTTCCAAGAAATTTACTGGTTGTTTCCCATAAAATATCTCTATAGAATCTAACATTTTTTGAGGTACTAAATTGTATGTTCCCATTACTGCCGAAATAAAAAATACTAAAACTGTTCCTCCACCAATATAATCATTCCATACAGGAATTCTATCTCCAATCTCTCCAAATAAAATTCCAAACACTGCTAATATTGTAAATATTGTTAGAAAATTAGGTCTAACAAATCCTCCAACAACTCCATTGAAAGGTGTGTAAACAATAAATGTTACTATACCTAATAATACTAAAAACATAGGTAAAGTTAGTCCACTCCATTTTGCTTCTTTTAAACTGAATAATTCAGAAAAAGTTTTTTTGCCATAATTAAATCTCCTTTGCTTTAAAAAAATATTCTTTTGTTTTTAACAGATACAGTATACAGTATCTCTTTTTAAAAGTCAATAATATTTTATTCAATTCTTTTATTTTTACCAAGATAGTCTTTTAACCATAATGATTTCATTTATTTTTTTGTAAAAAAAATAGCACGAAATATATCGTGCCATAATCTAAAAATTTTTATTATAATTATAATTCAAATTCTATTAATGCTTTTGCTGTGATTACTTTTACATTTTTAGTATCTGTTATAGGTGTTCCACAACCTGAACAACCTCCACCACAACAACCGTCTACTCCACAAGAATGATGTTCTTCTTCTCCACCCATTCTTTTTAAATAATCTTCATAAGTTTCAATGTATCCATTAGCTAATAAATTATCAAAAGCCACTTTTAGTTCTTCTTCAGTGATTCCTATATTTTTCATTATCGCCTCATCACTATAAGTTTTACCTGTAACTAAAAACTCCACTATTTTTCTTTCTATATCTGTCATTATTCCTCCCTATATTCAAAATTGTAAATATTACAATTTAAAAACTATTTTAATTTATATATCTATTATACGCTATATTTTGTAAATTGTCAATAAAATTAAAAGTATTTTCACTATTATAAAAATTATGATATAATAAATAGTAAAATTTTTAGGAGGTAATTAATGACTGAAATAAAAGTTAATCTTAGAGAGAGTAATTTAAAAGAGGATATATTTTTGGAAAGTATCCGTACAAGTTATAGAAAAAAAATCTGGTCTAAGTTTGTGAAAGCTATAAATGATTTTAATCTGATAGAGGATGGAGATAAAATCGCCGTAGGAGTATCTGGTGGAAAGGATAGTCTTTTACTTTGTAAACTTTTCCAAGAATTAAAAAGAGATAAAAGTAAAAATTTTGAAGTGGCTTTTATCAGTATGAATCCCGGTTTTGAGGCTATGGATATTGAGCAATTTAAGAAAAATCTTGAAATTTTAAATATCCCTTGTCATATATTTAACTCTGATGTATGGGAGATCGCTTTTCGTGAAGATCCTGAAAATCCTTGTTTTCTTTGTGCTAAGATGAGAAGAGGGGTTTTATACAACAAAGTTGAGGAGTTAGGATTTAATAAACTTGCTCTTGGACACCACTTTGATGATATTATAGAAACAGCCCTTATAAATATGTTTTACGCTGGAACTATCAAAACAATGGTGCCAAATGTATCATCTACTAGTGGAAAACTATCTGTAATAAGACCAATGGCATACATAAAAGAAGAGGATATTATATCTTTTACAAGAAGAAACAATATTCAAGCTATGGGTTGTGGTTGTCCTGTTGAATCTGGAAAAACTGACTCTAAAAGAAAAGAGATAAAAAATCTTTTAAAAGACCTTGAACAAAAAAATAAAAATATAAAACAAAGTATATTTAACTCCCTAAAAAATATAAATCTTGATTTTGTTATGGGATATACTAGAGGAAATAAAAATGATTAGAATAAATGATATTTTTGAACTTCATAACCTAAAAGTAGATAACTATCTTTTTGAAGTTATGGAGGACAGTTTAAAAATTATAAACAGAAAAGAAAAATTTGAAATAAATCTTAAGTATAACAAAGAAAATGTTATCTCTACCCTAGAAACTATAAAAAAATTAACAGAGATAAAAATAGTTTTAGATAGCTTTAAGGAAAGAGAGATACTTTCGTATATAGAGAGCAAAGGTTTTAATAAACTTCTTTGGAATCCTATCGGAAAAGCTATGCACAGATTTAATATGATAGAGGCAGGGGATAGGGTAGCTGTTGGAATTTCTGGGGGAAAAGACAGTATAGTTCTTTTTAATGCCCTTGTAAGAATAAAAAAAATAGCTAATTTAGATTTTGAGATTATCCCAATCCATATCCATATGAAAGAGGATTTATCAGACCTTAGTGAGCTTACAGCTTATATCAAAAAATTTGGTTATGATTTAAAAGTTATAGAAACTAACCTTGGAAACTTAGTAAAAGAGAAAAATCCTTGTTTCCTTTGTGGAAGATTAAGACGTGGGATATTATATACTTTTATGAAAGAGAATAGTATAAATAAACTTGCCCTTGGACATCATAAAGATGATATTATAGAAACTTTCCTTTTAAATATCATCTATCAAGGGAATAGAAATATTATGAAACCAGCTTATTTTTCTGATGAGCATCAAGTAACAGTTATAAGACCACTTGCTTTTGTAGAGGAAAAAAATATAATAAGCTATTCTAAAAAACTTTCTCTTCCTATTCTTGAGACAAAATGTCCTTATGAAATGAGTGTGGATTCTAAAAGACTTAGAATAAAAAATATTATAAAAGATATTTCTCTTGAAACACCTGATGTAAGAAGTACCATTCTTAACAGTATAAATGATTTGTTTTAGTACCATTTGAATAATTTATAAGACAAAACATAGAACAGCTATTTGTAATTAAATAATATATTTTAAAAATCAAAGTTTTTCTTGACTATTATTTTTTTTTGCTGTATAATTAGTTATATTGTTAAGGGGGGAGTGCGTATGGTTGTTCCTTTGGCATTTGCTGAGATGAATAAAACTCTCACAATAGTAGAGATATCAGACAAATGTAGACATAAAAATTTTTTACTAGAAAAAGGGTTCTGTGCAGGAACTAGCATTGTTTTAAAAAACTCTTCCGATGGTAACTTTATTGTAGAAATCAACGAATCCCAATATATTATCGGATTTAGTTATGCAAAAAATATATTAGTAAAATAGTTTTTTACAGCCTTAGAGCTGTAAAAAATTTTGCCAAAAAGATTTGTTATACAAAATATTTTATATAGATAATTTTGAAAAGGAAAATAGGAGGACTTTTATGAACTTAAGCGAGTTAAAAAAAGGGGAAAAAGCAAGAATTATAAAGATTGGAAAAATAGGTGAACTAAAAAAAAGACTTATTGAAATGGGAATAACTCCGGGAGAAATAATCCTATTTGATAGAAATGCACCACTTGGTGACCCACAAGAATTTCTTGTAAAAGAAAACGGAATCTCTATAAGAAAAGAAGATTCTAAAAATATTGAAATCGAGTTAGTTAAATAATTTATTTTATACAGAAAGGTGATGAATTTATGATAAAAATCGCATTCGCAGGAAATCCAAACGTTGGAAAGAGTGCATTAATTAACGCAATAGCTGGTTCTAACTTAAAAGTTGGTAACTGGGCAGGAGTTACTGTTGAGAAGAAAGAGGCGTCTTTTGTTCACAATGGTGAAGAAATTACTATGATAGACTTACCGGGAGTTTATAGTTTAAGTCCACGTAGTCTAGAGGAAAATATAACTAGAGATTTTATAACTGATGAAAATCCAGATGTTATTATAAACGTTATCGAAGCACCAAACATTGAAAGAAACCTATACCTTACACTTCTTTTGAAAGAACTTGGAAAACCTATGGTAATGGCTCTTAACTTCTATGATGAGTTTGAAAATTTAAACCATAGCCTTGATATCCCTCTTCTATCAGAAAAATTAGAAATGCCTGTTGTTAAAACTTCGGCTATAAAAGGAACTGGGCTTTCTGAACTTCTTAATAAAGCTATTGAAGTGGCTAAAGCTAAAAAAATCCCATCTTTTAAGATAACATTTGATTCTTACATAGATGAGCAATACAATCTTATTAAGAAAAAAATAACTGCTGACAAAAAATTAGATAAAATCGTTGAAAAATATGGAATAAACTTTGTAATCATCAAACTTCTTGAAAAAGATGTAAACTTCTTAAAAAAATCTAAAGATATTTTTGGACTTGATATAGAAAATTATCTTGATGAAAATATAAAAGTTATTGAAGATAAATATGATGATGATATTGATACAATTTTAGCAGAGAGAAGATATGGAGAGATAAAAGGAATCCTAGCTGACACTTTAAAAACATCTCTAAAATCAAGACTTGACTTCTCTGAAAAAATAGATAAAGTTCTTTTAAATAGAGCTTTCGGTCTTCCAATATTCTTCTTAATAATCGGTCTTTTAATGACAGTGGTATTTAATGGAAGTGCTCCTTTTATCGATTGGATAGATGGATTTATCGGTGGATTTATTGGAAAATATGTTGGACTTTTGGTAGAGGGAACACCAGATTGGTTACAATCTCTTGTAGTTGATGGTATAATCGGTGGAGTTGGAGGAGTTTTAACATTTATTCCACTAATGTTCTTACTATATTTCTTCTTATCTATCTTAGAAGAAAGTGGATATATGTCAAGAGTTGCTTTCTTAATGGATAAAATAATGAGAACTTTAGGATTAAACGGAAAAGCATTCGTTCCAATGGTAGTTGGATTTGGTTGTACAGTTCCTGCTATCTATTCTACTAGAACACTAGAAGATCAAAATTCTAGAAAATTAACTGCTGCTCTTGTACCATTTATGTCTTGTGGAGCTAGACTTCCAGTTTATGGATTATTTACAGCTGCATTCTTTGGACAAAAAGCAGGATTAGTTGTTATGTCATTATATATGTTTGGTATTGTTATAGCTATTCTTCTTGGAACTTTCTTAAAAAGATTTGATGAATTTAAAGGAGAAAATAAGGCTTTACTTATAGAACTTGCACCATATAGAATCCCAGGATTAAAAGTTATATTAAAATCAGCTTGTAGAAGAACTGGTGGATATTTAAAGAAAGCTACTAGTATAATTCTTGGAATATTAATGTTACTTTGGGCTTTAACTTATTTCCCTAACCAAGGAGATGCGGAACATTCTTATATGGCAACTATCGGAAAAACTATCGCTCCAGTTTTAAAACCTACTGGATTTGCTGATAGATGGGAACCTGTTGCTGCTGTTGTACCAAGTATCGCTGCAAAAGAAATCGTTGTTGGATTTATGGCTCAAGTATTAGAGTTACCTGAAGAAGAAACTGAAGAAGTTGTAGAAGAACCAACAACATTTAGTGAAGATTTAAAAGAACAAGTAGTTGGTTTAGGTCAAGCTTTCGTAGATTCTGCAAAAGGAATTTTAAGCTTTGATATAGCTGGACTTTTCTCTGCTCCTTCTGCTGAAGAAGTTGAAGAAGAGGGAATGGGAGTTGTAAAAGCTACATCTAACCTTTGGACAGATGATTTAGCACCACTTAGAGCTTACTCATTTATGGTATTTATCCTTACAGTAGTTCCTTGTGCTGTTACTTTAGGAGCTATCAAACAAGAGTTTGGAACTAAATATCTATTAAAACTTTCTGGAATTATGTTAATTATTCCATATATCTGCTCTACTTTAATCTTCCAAATAGGTCGTTTATTTATGTAGTTAGTCTACAATAGAAAGGAAGTATATTATGAAAACTTATATCTTAATAGGAGTTTTAATAATCTTAGCTCTATATTCTTTTAGAGCTTTATATAGAAATTTTACTGGAAAAGATGGTTGTGCATCTTGTGGACACGACAAAAAAGATGGAGAGGGTTGTGGTTGTAGCGGAAATTGTGGCTCTTGCAACTGCTCTCACACTGAGAAAAAATAACAAAATTACCTTAAGAAAAAGAGTTCAAAGAGTTTTAGATTTGGACTCTTTTTTAAATATTAAAAAAATATTACTAAAAAACTTGCTTATATCCTCTATAAATTATATAATGTAGAGTAAAATCGAGGGAATGATTATGAAATACTTTTTAACTAAGGAGTATCAATGAATAGAAATTACAACATAGGAGTTTTTGACTCAGGTCTTGGTGGAGTTACAGTTTTAAAAGAACTTAGAAAACTTTTACCAAATGAAAATATCATATATTTTGGAGATACTAAAAATGTCCCTTATGGTGAAAAAACAAAAGAGGAGATTCAAGCTTTATCCCATAAAATAGTGGATTTTCTAACTAAAAATAATTGTAAAGTTATAATAATAGCTTGTAATACAGCCTCTATTGCTGCTTATGAATACTTAAGAAGTGTATCTTCTGTTCCTATTATTGGAATTATAAATTCTGGTTTGGAGTCTATTAAAAAAAATACATATAAAGAGATCGGTATAATTGGAACACCTTTTACTGTAAATAGCGGAGAATATCCTAAAAGATTAAGCCTAAGAGATAAAAATCTAAAGGTTAATTCTGTTGGTTGTGATAAACTATGTCCTATGATAGAAAAAGGGTGGCAAAATTTTGAAGATAGAGGTGAGGTTTTGGAAAGCTATCTTGATAAACTTCCAAATACCTGCGAGGCTCTACTTTTAGCTTGTACACACTATCCTTTCATTATAGAGGATATCAAAAAGAGATTTAAGGGGAATATCTTAGACCCTAGTGAAAAATGTGCTTGTGAGGTTTATCGTTCTTTAAAAGAGGCTAACCTTTTAAATGAACAAAAAGAAGTTGGTAAGACAGAATTTTATGTAAGCAGTGATAAAGATAGCTTTAAGAATAAGGCTCAAGAGTTTTTGGGAGCTAGTATAGATAGTGTTTTTGAGATAAATTTATAGTAATAAAAATAGAGAAAGAAAACCTTCTCTATTTTTTTATTCCACTATTAAAAAAATCATCAATTAAAATACTTCCATCGCAATATCTTCTCTATTTTCTTACCACAACTGCCACTTTTATGCCACAAATTAAAAGTTCTAAATAAAGATAATTGCTATAATTAAGAGTTTATAAAAAATGTGTAGTAATTTTGTAGAACAGTTATTACCACATCATAACTTTATATAATTAAAATATTTATAACTAAAAAATACCCTTTGTGGTAAAAAAATTTACTTACATACAAATATATACACAGATACATATATTTATGTAGTAGTATTATTAATGATCTTATATAAAATATTATTAAATAACAAGATTTATATACTTCTACCACAATTGAATGTAATATATTTAAATTAAAAGTTTTATAATGTGGTAACAAAAAATATAGTTTTACTACATAAGATATATTATCTTTATTTTAAATAAGTTACACAAGAAAAATTTTACTACATTTTCTACCATTGTTACTACAAATCTTATAAATTTAGTTTTAAATATAAAAAGAGCCATCGAAAATATGACAGCTCCTTTAGAGAAGGGGAGAGCTTTAGATATCTTTTTTCTCATCTAAAAGTTCTTTTTTTCTTAGGTTTTCACCTTTTAGTATATATACCAAATCCACAACTAAATGGATAATATGGTCTGAAAATCTTTCATATTTTTTTACTAGAGATACAACTTGAAGTAACTCATTAGTTTCAGCTGGATTTCTTTTTATACATTCAGCTATTTTATCAACTATTGCTTTTGTTTCAGAGTTAATATCTTCGTCAGCTGTAACTAAAGTATAAAGTAGTTCTTCATCAGATGTAGAGAAAGAAACAATATAAGAATCAAATGTACTTTTAATTCTCATAAGGTAGTTGTACATTGCTCCCTCAAGTCTTGTATTAATTTCTGGATTTATAAGTTCAATCTCTCTCATAACTTTAAAGTTACTTTTTAGAATGTCAGCCATTCTTTCTATAAGTCTAACTCCGTCTATTATCATTATTAATGCTCTTAAGTTTTTGGCAGCTGGTTGGAATCTAGCAATACAGTTTATAGAATCTTCTTTTACTTTTACTTCAAAAGCATTTATAACATCTTCTATTACAAAGCATTCTCCATAAAGTTTTGGACTTACTTTTCCATCTTTTACAGCCTCTATATTTATTTCAAGCATTCTACTAAGATGCTTTAACATCTCTAAGTAATGTTCATTTAAACCAGTTAAGCTTTCTTGTAAATTTCTCATTTTAACTCCTTTTTCTTCCTTATTAAATTCTATTCTATCAATAATATAATTAAAAATTACATAATTTGGTTAAGATAAAAGAAAATTTTAAAAATTATATCTACCTATCAGTTTATATATTAAAAATTACGCAATTTATTCTATTCACCAAGTTAAAAGAAAGTATTAAGAATTATACCCACTCACCAATTTATATATTAAAAATTACGTAATTTATGGAAAAAATCTAGAGATAGCAAGTGATGTTGAACGCTAAAAAATGACACTGTTTGAGCGTAGCGAGTTTGTCATTTTTAGTGAAACGAACTTAGCTAAATCAGATTTTTGGAATATGAAGTAATTTTTATATATATAAATATTCTTCTTTCTATCCAAATTTTCCTGTGATATAATCCTCGGTTTTCTTATTGTGAGGAGCTGTGAAAATAACTTCAGTTTTATCAAATTCCTCTAAAACTCCTTGATAGAAAAATCCAGTGTACTCAGAAATTCTAGCTGCTTGTTGCATATTGTGAGTAACTATAACTATACTATAATCTTTTTCAAGTTGTCTTATAAGTTCTTCTATTTTTGAAGTTGATATTGGGTCAAGAGCTGATGTTGGCTCGTCCATTAAAAGTATTTCAGGTTTTATTGATATAGCTCTTGCTATACAAAGTCTTTGTTGTTGTCCCCCTGAAAGTCTTAAAGCTGATTGATGAAGTTTATCTTTTACTTCGTCCCAAAGAGCCACAGCTCTTAATGATGATTCAACTATCTCATCAAGTTTTTTCTTGTCTGTTTCTCCGTGAAGGATAGGTGCAAAAGTTATATTATCATATATACTTTTTGGGAAAGGGTTTGGTTTTTGGAAAACCATTCCTATTTTTTTTCTAAGTTCTGTTACATCAAAATCTTCATCTAAGATATTTTTATTATCAAATAAAACTTCTCCTTCATATCTAGTTCCAGAGATTAGATCATTCATTCTATTAAGAGATCTTAAGAATGTAGATTTTCCACAACCAGAAGGTCCAATAAGAGCTGTTACTTTATTCTTTTGGATATTCATATTTATATTTTTTAATGCTTTAAAATCTCCATAATAGAAATTAAAGTTTTTAACTTCAATCCTTGTATTTTCCATCTAAAAAATTCACCTCTATATTAATATTTATTTTTAAATCTATTTCTTAAAAATGCACCAATCAGATTAAATCCAATTGTTATAACTACTAAAACTAAAAGTGTTCCATACATATTACTTAATGGCATATTAGGAACTTGTGTTGATATTACAAATAAGTGATATGGTAGAGCCATTACTTGATCGAATATTCCTGTTGGTAGGAATGGGAAGTAAAAGGCTGCTGCTGTAAACATTATAGGAGCTGTTTCTCCACTAGCTCTTGATATACTTAAGATAATTCCAGTAAGTATTCCGGGAGATGCTGCAGGAAGAACCACTTTATATATTGTTTCCCATTTTGTAGCTCCAAGAGCAAGTGACGCCTCTCTCAAATTATTTGGAACACTTAAAAGTGCCTCACGAACAGCTGTGATAATTACTGGCAGACACATTATTCCAAGTGTTAGAGAACCAGAAAGTATTGATGAACCAAAGTTTAAGAATATTACAAACAGTGCCATACCGAATAATCCATATATTATACTTGGAATCCCTGCAAGGTTTATAATTGTTAGATTTATAAATCTTGTAAGTTTTGTATCTTTGGCATACTCTACTAGATAAACTCCTGTAAATATTCCAAAAGGTACAGAGAATAAGATTGTTCCAAGTGTTAGATATATACTACCTATTATTGCTGGAAAAATTCCTCCAGATCTCATTCCGTCAGTTGGCATTCCGAATAGGAATTCAAAATTTATTCCCATTATACCTTTTAAAGCTACAAAAATTAATATTACAAATATAGGCAGTATTGTCAAAGCTCCGATAACCGATATAGCTTTTTTAAATATTTTCTCTCCATTTCTTTTAATAATTATCATTACTACACCTCTAATTTCTAAGTTTACGTGCTTTTGTTACATAGTAATCAGCAACAGTATTTGTTATAAAACTTATGATAAAAAGTACAATACCTATGGCAAATAGTGCAAAGTAGTGGTCACTTCCTTGTACTACCTCTCCCATCTCTGCAGCTATTGTAGCTGTCATTGTTCTAACTGGAGATAGTGGAGATTTTGCAAGTATTGGAGCGTTTCCTGTTACCATTAAAACTGTTAAAGTTTCTCCGATTATTCTTCCAAATCCTAACATTATCCCTGCAAATATTCCCGGGAAAGCTGCTGGTAAAAGTACATTAAATATTGTTTCTACCTTTGTAGAACCTAATGCTAAAGCAGCTTCTTTATATGATGGATCAAGAGCGTTCAAAGCATCTTCTGTCATTGTAACAATAGTTGGAAGAGCCATAAAAGCTAGCATTATAGAACCTGTAAAAGCTGTCAGACCACTGTTTAATCCAAAAAGATCTTTTATTGGACCAGATAAAACATAAAGCCCTATAAATCCAAGCACAACTGATGGGATAGCTGACATTACTTCTATTAATATTTTCATAGCATTCTTAACTTTTAAAGGTGCATACTCAAATATATATACAGCTGTTAAAATTCCTAGTGGCACTGCTATAATTATTGCTATTATAGTTACCCAAAAAGAACCTACCAAAAGTGGCACAAGTCCATAAAATCCTGACAACGAAATCCACTTTGTACCAAAGACAAAATCTTTAACACTTGAATGTCCAAAGAATTTCATACCATTTAAAAAAATAAACAAGAACATTGTAAATATTATTACTATATTTAGAAGTCCTGTTCCAAGAAGAAATTTTCTTACTGATAAATCCAAAAATTTCCGTGAGTTTTTCATAAAATCTTTCACCTCATTTTATAATCTAAATATTTAATTTTTTATTTTTCGACTTATTATAAATTATTTCTGTGAAAAGAGAGTAAATCCAATGTAAAAAATATGTAAATTTTTTTTTACACAATTTTTACATTAGATTAATTTAACTTTAACAAAAAAATATTAAGATACAGCTGTCAAAGGGAAATGACACAAGAAATGAAATAAAAAATAAATTTTAAATATATTACGGAGGTATAATTTATGAAAATGAAAAAATCATTTTTAGCTGGAATGTTAATCTTAGGAGCATTATTCACAGGTTGTGGAGGTGCAAAAGAATCAAAAGTTATTCAAGCTAAAGGTTCTGATACAATACTTAACGTTACTCAAGGGATAGCTGAAGAGTTTATGCAAAAAAATCCAAAAGCTAAAATAGCTGTTACTGGTGGAGGTTCAGGAGTTGGAATATCTGCACTACTTAACAAAACAACTGATATAGCAATGGCGTCAAGAGCTATGAAACAATCTGAAATAGATAAAGCAAAAGAATTAGGAATCGGTGTTGAAGAAGTAGTTTTAGGATTTGACGGAATCACTCTTATAGTTAACCAAAACAACTCAGTAAAAGGACTTGATTCTGTAACACTTGGAAAAATCTTCAGAGGAGAAATCACTAACTGGAAAGAAGTTGGAGGAGACGACGCTAAAATAGTAGCTCTTTCTAGAGATTCATCTTCAGGAACTCACGAATTCTTCAAAGAACACGTTATAAGAGGTGGAGAAAAAAATAATCTTGAATATGGACCAGAAACTTTATATATGCCATCAAATGAAGCTATTAAACAAGAAGTAAAATCAAATAAATATGCTATCGGTTATATCGGAATGGGATATATGGACGATTCAGTTCACTCATTATCAATAGACGGAATTGCTCCATCAAAAGAAAATGTATCAAACAAAACTTATCCAATCGCTAGAGAAGTTTACTGGTATGTACCAAGTGAAAGAACTGGAACAATGAAAGAATTAGTAGATTTCGCAATCTCTGCTGACGGTCAAGCAGTTGTTGAAAGCGAAGGATTTATCAAAAGATAACACAAATAAATAAAATAATAAAACTGAGGCTGTTGCAAATTTAAGGAATATAAGATTAAAAATTATTACAGATTCCGAAAAATTGATTTATTTAAAGCTCACTCCATTAAAATCATAAAACTCGCTACGCTCAAACAGTTGTGATTTTTAGCATTACGTGTCACTTTATAAATCTAATTTTTCTCCATAATTTCATAATTTTTAATCTATATTCTCACTTATAAAAAATGCAACAGCCCCAGTTTTGTGCTATAATATAGAAAAAAATTAGAAGGGGGAAGATTTTGAGAGTTTTAGTAGTAGAAGATGATAGTGAAATTCGTGAACTAATCGGTTATTTTTTAGAGAAAGAAAATTTTGAAATAGACAAGGTGGATAATGGACTTGACGCTCTTAAGATTTTAAAAAAGAATAAACATCAAGTGATAGTTTTAGACCTTATGATACCGGGACTTGATGGAAAAAACTTTGCAAAGATTGTAAAAAATCTACCTGAAGAATATGGAAATCCAAAAATAATTATGGTTACAGCTAAGACTGAAATAGAAGATGTATTAGAGGGTTTGGAAATAGGTGCTGATGACTATCTTAGAAAACCTTTTGACCCAAGAGAACTTGTCTTGAGAGTTAAAAAACTTGTAAAAAATGATGAAATTTCAAAAAAAGAAATTGATGAAAATTATCGTTTTGAAAACATCACAATAGATAATAGCAAACATATTGTAACTTATGATGAAAAAGAGATTGACCTTTCCAAAAAAGAATATGACTTACTTGCCCTTTTAATAAGAAATAAGGGGCTTGTAGTTACTCGTGATAAAATCCTAGATGAAGTTTGGAACAGTAGTTACTATACTGGAGATAGAACTGTAGATGTATATATCTCAAAACTTAGAGAAAAACTTCCTATTCTTTCTGACTGTATCCATACTGTAAAAGGAGTTGGTTACAAATTAAAAGAAAAGAAATAATTGCTGGACTTATAATTTTAATCTGCGAGATTTTATTTGTAATTTTAAATACCTCTATGCTGTCTAATATTTACAAAGAGACTGAGAAAAATATTTTAAAAGAGGATACACTTCTTGTAAAACTTGTAGCTCACGGAAAACCTTTTGAAGAGTATGACGAGCTTTTTAAAGATACAAATATAAGATTTACTATTATAGACTATCAAGGTAAAGTTTATTTTGACTCAAAGCAACCTAATCAAGAGGTTATGGACAACCATTCTGGTAGACAAGAAGTTTTATCAGCTATCTATGGAAATAGTGGATTTGCTATAAGAAAAAGTAAAACTTTAGGTAGCTATTATGCTTATTATGCTACAAAATACAAGCTTTCACCAGAAGATAAATATATTATAAGAATTTCTGAAGATTATACTGAAAAAATGGAGCAGATAAAAACTGTTGCTTGGATTTTAAGTCTGTTCTTTATATTCCTAAATTTTGTAAGTTATTTTTTCTATAAAAACTATCTAAAAAGAGATTTGGAAAATAAGATAAAAATAATGAAAGGTTTCTTAGAAAGTGGAGAGCTTGAAAGAAAGATTTTCTATGGTAGAGAGGAAAAATGGCTATATGAGTTTTGGGAAATCCTAGAAGAGTGGCAAAAAAATAATCTTGATAATATAGCAAAACTTGATTTTGAAAAGAAAATTTTGGATTTGATTATATCATCAGTTGATGCTTTTATAGGTCTTATTGACAACAATGGAAATTTTGTTTTAAAAAATAACTCCCTTAATCATCTATTGATTATCGACAGCCAAAAATATACTGAGAGTTTTAAATATATCGAGATAATAACCCTTATAAAAAATAGTATAACTCTTAAAAAAGATATTAGAAAAGAGGTATATGTAAACGGAATTAAAGAATATTTCTTAATCAGTGTAAAATATATTAAGAAAAATGACCAGTTCCTAGTAACAATAAAAGATATTACTAGCACAAGAAGAACTGTGGAAATTCAAAAGAATTTCATAAGTAATGTCAGTCACGAGCTTAAAACACCTCTTACTAATATAAAAGGATATCTGATTGCCCTTGAAGATGCTCCAAAAGAGATAAGACTTAGATTTTTAAATATTATCAATAACAATGTAGAAAAATTAGAAAATATAGTTTTAGATTTCCTTAATATCTCCAAGATAGAAAGCTCTAAAATTCTTCAAGTAGTTCCTGTAGAACCTAAACTTATAGAAGACCAAATTAGAGAATCTCTTTTTGGAATAATCAAAAGAAAAAAAGCAGAACTTAACTTCAATTGGAATCTTTTAGAGATAAATCAAGGTATGATAAATACTGATAAAGAAAAACTTATTATGATACTTAAAAACCTTATTGAAAATGGAATTATTTATAATACATCTGATGTCCCTTCTATTAAGGTGGATATTACAGAGGAAAAATCAAAATATCTATTCTCAGTAAAAGATAATGGTATCGGAATACCTCAGGATAAACTAAAAAAAGTATTCGAGAGATTTTATAGAGTTGATAAAGCTAGAACTAGTAATATGGGTGGTACAGGTCTTGGACTTGCCATTGTAAAAGAGCTTGTTGAACAATTTGGAGGAGAGATAGTTATTGAATCCTCTGAACACGAGGGAAGTAATTTTAGATTCTATTTCTTAAAATAATTTATATATTAAAAGAAAGCCAGTTTTTATTCTGACTTTCTTTTTTTATTATTTATTTAAATCTATATTAGAAATTACTAAGAATCCTAACTCTTTTATTTTTAAATTTAAAGTTTTTGTTGAAGTAAAATATTTTTTACCTTCAAACAACTCATAAATAGCTTTACAATTTTTAACAGAGTTTATATTATCAAACTGTTTAAAATCAAACTCAAAATTATATTCTACAACTGGATTTCTATTTATCATAACCATTATAAAGTTGTCTGTCCCTCTGCTCTTACCAAATTGGTCAACACCTTTATTTAAGAAACGGATATAACCATAAATGTCTTCATTAATAGAGAATTGTTTGAAATCCCCAGTTGAAAGAAGTGGATTTTTATTTCTGATACCAATTATTTTTTTATACCAACCAAGTAGGTCTTGATCCTCATTTCCCCAAGGATAAGTTCTTCTGTTGTCAGGGTCTTTTCCTCCTCTAACTCCAGCCTCATCTCCATAATAAATCAATGGAACTCCTGGGAATGTTAGTTGTACCAAGCTAAATAATTTTAAAAGACTAACTCCTAATCTCTTTGTAAGCTCATCTTTTAAAAGAAGTCTTTCCTTGTTTAAACTTGATTTATAAAGAGTATCTTTCATAAAGTTTCCTATATTTTCACATACAGTAAGGATTCTCTCTACGTCGTGACTTCCTATCATATTTGTAAGAGAGTAAAAATTCTCTTTTGGATAGTTTTCACGAAGATTCATAAAAGATCTACATACTTTTTCTGCATCATAATTATTATAGAAAAATTCTAATAATATTTTCTTAAATGGATAGTTGGTAACTGTATCAAGTTCCTCACCACACATATACTCTCTTCTTTTATTATAGCTTATTTTATTAGTGGCATCTTCCCAAACCTCTCCTAATAAAATAGATTCATTATCAATCTCGTGGCATCTCTTTCTTAAAAGTTTCAGAAATTCTCCCGGTAACTCATCAGCTACATCTAATCTCCAACCTTTTATCCCAAGGTTTAACCATTTTGCAACTACACTGTCTTCATCTCTTATAATATAATTTAAGAAATTAGGGTTCATCTCATTTACACAAGGCAGGTCTGCATTTCCCCACCAAGATACATAATCATTTGGATAATTTTTAAAAGTATACCAATCATAATATGGAGATCCAACAGAGTTGTAAGCTCCCACTGAATCATAATTTCCAAATCTATTAAAATATTTACTATCTCTACCAGTGTGGTTAAATACTCCGTCTAAGATAAGATTTATATTATTTTCTTTTAAACTATTAACAAGGTTTGCAAAATCCTGCTCTGTTCCTAAAATAGGGTCAATCTCTTTATAATCTCCAGTGTCATAACGGTGATTACTAGCAGATTGGAAAATAGGATTTAAGTAAACAAGATTTATTCCAAGCTCCTTTAAATAATCTATTTTTTGCTCAATCCCTTTTAGATTTCCACCAAAGAAATCCCAACGTAAAATATCTCCGTTTTCCCCTTTTATATACACTGGCAAATCGTTCCAGTTTCCATATATAAAGGTATTTCTTTTGTGGGCAGACAGACTTCCATAAGGATTTCCATTATAAAATCTATCTGGAAATATTTGATAAATTATCGACTCTTTATACCAGTTAGGAGTTTTACTTCCAGCATAAAAAGTTGTCATCTGATAAGCTGGTGGATTATATAGATATATTTGTCCTTTTCCTCCTAGTTTATCAGTATTATTTCCATAATATTTTATTTCACCATTTTTTAATGATATCTCAAAATAGTAAAAAACAAGTCTTGGCAATGTTCCTGTCTTATATGTATAAGAATAAGTTTTATTATTTTCATCTTCTAAATTATCCACAGGTTTCATCTCATAAGCACAATGAACTGCAGGTTTTGAAACATCTAAATTATCTACAAAAAAATGTACATAAACACAGTTTATCATAGCATTTTTATTTATTTCTATATTAAAAGTTACAGATTGATTACAAGGAACAGCCCCAAAAATAGACTTATATTTTGTATCTTGTGAATCAAAAGTTACGTATTCATCTTTCCAAGATAAATCAATTAGTTCTACCATATTCTTCCCTCTCATAGAATTTTTATTTTTATAATATTCTCCCAAGTATATTATAAAACAAAACCAAAGAAATGTATACAATAAAATTTTTTATAAAAAATAAAATTATCAAAAACTATTCAAAATTATAGATTTTCTTTAATTAAAATTTTTATCTTTTACAAAAAAAATAAAAAGCTGTTGCATTCTCATTAAAAGAATATAAATTAAAAATTACGGAAATTATGGAGAAAAATTATATTTATAAAGCACATTGAACGCTAAAAATCACAACTGTTTGGACGAAGTGAGTTTTGTGATTTTAGTGAGATGAGCTTTTAATAAATCAATTTTTCGTAATCTGTAGTAATTTTTAATCTTATATTTCTTAACTTAGCAACAGCTCCCTTTTAATCTAAATTTTAATTATTTTTTTCAAAATATTTTTTTATTCTTTCTAAAGCCTCAACTACAACTTCTCTTGGACAAGCAAAATTCATTCTTATAAATCCTTTTCCCTCTTCTCCAAACCAATGTCCATAGTCAATAGCTATTTTTAATTTTTCCTCAAATAAATCTTCTAAATCTTTTCCATACACTCCATATCCATTAAAATCTATCCAACCAAGATAAGTCCCCTCAGGGATATTAAATTTTAATTTAGGAATGTTTTCATCAATATATTTTTTAGCAAAAAGTATATTTTGCCAAATATATTCTAACATCTCAGCATACCATTCATCACTTTCTAAATAAGCACCTTTTACAGCCTCTATTGCAAAAGCGTTAGGAGAAACTACATTATATAATCCCATTGTATTTTTATATTTTTCTCTTAAAATATTATTAAATATTATTACATTTGAAACTTGCATTCCTGCTAAGTTAAATGTTTTACTAACTGCATTACAGATTATTCCATTAGCTCTGTATTTTTCAGGTAAGTTTCCATAAGATATAAATTTATTATCTCCAAATATTAAATCTGAATGTATCTCATCACAAACCATTAATGCTTTATTATTAAGAGAGATTTCAGCCACTTTTTCTAATTCTTCCATTGTCCAAACTCTTCCTACTGGATTATGAGGAGAACAGAAAATTACCATTTTAACTGATTTTTCTTTCATTAATTTTTCCATATTTTCAAAATCTATTGAATAATTATTATTTTCATCTTTTAATAAAGGACAGATTACTAATCCTCTTTTGTTATTAAGTATACTTCTTTTAAATGGTCCGTAAACTGGAGTGAAAATCATTACATTGTCTTGTTCTTTTGTATAAGTTTGTAGTATATAGTTGATAGCTGGCACTATTCCCGGAGTATACATTATCGCTTCTCTTGGAACTTCCCAATTATTTCTAACTTTATTCCATCTTATGATAGCATCATAATACTCATCATCTGCTGCACCATACCCATAAATTCCGTGTTCTACAAGTTTTTTTAATCTATTTTGAATACCGTCTGAGGCTCTAAAATCCATATCAGCTATCCACATAGCTAGTAAATCATCTTGATTATTAAAAACCTCTTTATAATATTTACTGTTCCATTTTCTTGAATTTCTTTTGCTACGTTTTATTATTTCGTCAAAATTATATTTCATATCTAACCTCCTAATTGTCCAATATAACTAAATTATACCATATTTATTTTTACTAAAAAACAATTTTTTCACATATTTTTATTTATACACTTATCGCTATTACTGACTTTAAATTTCTAATATAAAACATTAAACTTTGTTTTTTGTACTTTTATTGAATTTTTTCATATTTAAAACTGTACAAATCAAATTTTTTATGCTATACTTATAACATAAGGGATAATTTTCAAAACCCCATACTCCCTACGAAGTAATGTTATCAATGTTTCGCCCGCATTGGTAACGTTACTTTTTTTTATTTTCTAAAAAACAAAAGAGAGATGCCTTTTTACAGGCACCCCCCTTGTTCTGAGGTTATACTATGATACTACTTTTCTTCTTTAGCTTTTTTTGCTTCTTCTATTATTTTTTCTGCTACTTCATTTGGAACATAGTCATATTTTAAGAATTCAAACTCAAATCTTCCTCTTGATTGAGTCATAGCTTTTAAGTCAATAGCATATTCTAGTACCTCTTTTTCTGGCACTTCAGCAGATATTTTTTGTTCTCCGAATGTTAATGGATCAATTCCTAATATTTTTCCTCTTCTCTTATTCATATCTCCCATAACATCTCCAGTATATTCTTCTGGAACTATTATTTCCATTTTTACGATTGGTTCTAGAAGTACTGGTACTGCTCCTGATTCCATCGCTTTTCTAAAAGCAAGAATAGCTGCTTGTTTGAAAGATATTTCATTAGAGTCAACTGGGTGATAAGAACCATCATATAAAGTTGCTTTAAAGTTGATAACTGGGTATCCAGCTAAAGGTCCTTTAAGAGCTGCTTCGTGAAGTCCTTTTTCAACAGCTGGTAAGTATTGTCTTGGAACTACTCCACCTTTTATATTATCTACAAATTCATATTCTTTATCATATAGTGGTTCAAACTTAATAAATACATCTCCGTATTGTCCAGCTCCACCAGATTGTTTTTTATGTTTTCCTTGTACAGAAACTTCTTTTCTAATAGTTTCTCTATAAGCTACTTTTGGTTTTGTAAGTGTAGCGTGTACTTGGAATTTATTAACTAATTTGCTAAGAACTATTTCTAAGTGAGTTTTTCCTTGTCCACCAAGTAATAATTCTTTTGTTTCTGGATTTCTTATAACTTTTAAAGTTGGGTCTTCTTCTGTTAGTTTTTGTAAACTTGTACTTATTTTTTCATCGTCAGCTTTTTTGCTAGGTACTACGTTCATAAAGATACAAGGTTTAGGGAAATCTATTCCTTCATATATGATTGGATTAGCTTTATCACATAAAGTATCTCCTGTTCTTGTATATTGAAGTTTTGTAGTAGCTGCGATATCTCCTGCCACAACTCTTTCAGTATCTCTTTGTTTAATTCCTCTTACATAGTATAGGTTACTTAATTTTTCTTTTTTATTTTGACTAGCATTTAAAACTTCTACGTCTCTTGTAGCCACACCAGAATTTACTTTAAATAAAGATATTTTTCCGATAAATGGGTCAACTATTGTTTTAAATACAAAGGCTGAGAATGGCTCTTGCATATCTACTTTTCTAACTATTGGGTCTTCTGTATCAGGATTAATTCCTTCAACTTCTCCACCTCTTGCTTCAACTGGAGTAGGCATATAGTCATATATCATTTCAAACAATGTTTGGAATCCTATTCCACCTAAAGCTGATCCTACTACTACTGGAACAACGTCACCATTTACTACACCTTTACGTAATCCTTTTTGAATTTCGTCGTGAGTAAATTCCTCTCCATTAAAGAATTTTTCCATAGCTTCTTCACTTGTTTCAGCAACAGCTTCTATTAAAAGATTTTTTACACTTTCAAAATCTTCGTGTTCTACTAAAGGTCTATCTTCACACATTTCCCCTGTGAATATTCTACATTTATTTTCTACTACGTTTATAAATCCTTTAAACTTTTCTCCTTCTCCTAATGGAATACAGAATGGAGCAACTTTTTTACCAAATTTTTCTTTTAAATCCATAAGGATTTTTTTGTAATTTACAGCACCTTTGTCCATTTTATTTATAAATATTATTCTTGGGATATGTCTTTCTTCTAATAATCTCCAAGCTTTTTCTGTTCCTATTTCTATACCAGCACTAGCATCTAATACTAATACTGCTCCCTCTGCTACTCTTAAAGCTGATAAAACTTCACCTTTAAAATCTGCATATCCTGGAGTGTCCAAAATATTATAAATTCTATCTTGATAATCAAGAGATATTACTGAAGTATTGATAGAGAATTGTCTTGCGATTTCTTCTTCATCATAGTCTGATAAAGTACTTCCCTTTTCAACTATTCCAGGTTTAGCGACAACTTTTGCTCTCCAAAGTAGAGCTTCAACAAGTGATGTTTTACCTGAACCTCTGTGTCCTAAAAAGCTTACGTTTCTGATTTGATCTGTTGTATAATTTTTCATAGATATAACCCCTCCTGTAAAAACTATTTTAGTATTTTAACCTCATATTATGTTTATAGCTCATAAATTGCAAAAAATCAAGTCTTTTTTTGAATTTTTTTTATTTTTTTTAAACATTAAGATTTATATAAATTCATTTTACACTTCAAAATCTTTTTAAGATAATAAAAAAGAGCATCTTAGGGATACTCTTTTTCGGGAAATATATTATGATAAAATTTAGCTTACAATGTTTTTTAGTTTAATTTTTCTAGGAATTTTTTACCAGGTTTAAATTTAATTCCTCTTCTTGAATCGATTTGTACTTCTTCTCCAGTTTTTGGGTTTCTTCCAAGTCTAGGTGCTCTTTGAACAACTTCTAATTTTCCCCAACCGATGAAATTAACATCTTCTCCAGATAATAATGTTTCTTGTATTAAATCTAATATAGAATCTATTTTTTTCTCAGCGTCTAATTTTGTATCAAACACTTCCTTTAAATATAATATATTAGCTAACTCTTTCTTTGTCATTACAAACCTCCAAAATATATATAAATTTTTAATAAATTATTTTAAAAGCAAAAAATCTATTTTTGCATAGCCTATAAGTTATATCATATTTTACAGATAATGACAAGTACTTTTTTTAAATTTTTCAATAATTTTTTTAATGATTTCAATGGATATTTTAATTTTTAAAAAAAATTATCCTCTCTTTGGACAAAACATTTTATTTTAAAAAAAGATGTTTTTATTTTTGATTTTTTATTTTTATGTTACATAATAATACAAATTTTTAAAGATTTTTTTATATTTTATAATTTTGATTAATATGTTATAATCTTATAAAATAATAAATAATAATTGAGGTAAAATTTTATGAATAGAGAATATTATTTTGACCATAGTGCCACATCAAACCCAAAACCAAAAATAGTTATTGATACAGTTTTAGAGGCAATCACTACTTTTAATGGAAATCCAAGTAGAAGTTCTTATAAAAAAAATATATCTTTAGATAGAAAAATTTTAGAAGTCCGTGAAAAATTAGCAAATTTTTTTAATATATCTACCCCTTTACAGATAGCTTTTACCAAAAATTCAACTGAATCTCTTAATTTTGCTATCAAAGGTTTAGGATTTGAAAACTGTCATATTATAACATCAGTTTTAGAACATAACTCTGTCCTTAGACCACTAAATTATCTAAAAGATAATAAAGGAGTGGAGATTTCATATATAACTCCTTCTAAAGATGATAAAGAGGTTATAAAAAATATAACTTCACTTATTAGAGAAGATACAAGAGCTATTGTTATAAATCATATATCAAATGTCACTGGTTATATTTTTAATATAAAAGAGATTGGAAAAATTGCAAAAGATAATAATCTTATATTTATAGTTGACGTCTCTCAAAGTGCAGGTTTTTATCCAATAGATGTTACACGAGATAATATTGATATTTTATGTTTTACTGGTCATAAATCTTTAATGGGTATTCAAGGAATAGGGGGGATTTATATTAGAGAGGGGCTTTCTATCTCTCCAATTATTGAAGGGGGAACTGGTAGTTTTTCAAAACTTCCAAGACAACCTCTGAAAATGCCAGAAATGTTAGAGGCTGGTACTTCTAATACTCCGGGAATATTAAGTCTTGGTGCTGGTATTGATTATATAAATTCTATTGGTCTAGAAAATATTAAAAATCATAAAACTAACTTAGTAAATTATTTTATAAAATCTCTTTCTGATATTCCAGAAATAATAATATATGATAATTTCAACATAGAAAGAGGACCTGTTGTGGCTTTAAATGTAAAAGATATTCCATCTTCTGAACTTTCGGATATTTTATCTGAAGAATTTAATATTTGCACAAGAGGTGGGTTTCATTGTGCTCCTCTAGCTCATAAATATTTAGGAACTTATGAAGATGGAGCTGTTAGATTTTCTTTTGGATATACCAATACTATTAAAGAAATTGATTATTGTATCTCAGCTTTAAAAGAAATCATCAGTTTTTTCTATAAATAATTTCTTTTATTTCCAACATTTTTTATTTTTTTTTAGAAATATTTAATTTTTTTATTGACAAGATTTATATTTTTTGATATGATATACCTTGTTCGGGGATATAGCTCAGTTTGGGAGAGCGACGCACTTGCACTGCGTAGGTCAGCGGTTCGATCCCGCTTATCTCCACCATT
>NZ_JADYTX010000025.1 GCF_021531475.1 Fusobacterium perfoetens
TTAGACATACATTACCAACTTTCTTATATTTTTTAATTTGTTGATAATATATATGTGTCCTTTATGGGTATCATATCATTGATAAGAAGAATATTTTCTCTTTCTTTTACGCGTAATACTTTGTAAATTTAATTTCTTCATAAGTCTTGATACTTTTTTATGATTAATATTTATTCCTTGATTTTTAAGTTCTAATGTTATTCTTCTATATCCATATCTTTTCTTATTCGCATAAAATATTTCTTTGATTTTGTCAATAATATCTTGATTTTTTAAATCTTTATCTTTTTTATTTATGTAAAAATAGTATGTTGCTCTTGCTATACCAGATATTTTAAGTAATAGTTTTAAAGGATACTTAGCTCTAAGTTCAGTTATTATTCTGACTCTTTGTTCTTTGCTAATTCTTCTTCCTGAACTAGAGCATTCAACTTTTTTAAATATTCATTTTCAGCTTTTAAATACAAAATTTCTCTTTCCAAATCTTTAATTTTATCTTCTTTAGTTAATATTTTTTTAGATTTCTTTAATTTAGTCATAGTTTTAGATTTTCTCCCTCTTTTGTTTTCTATGACATTATAGCAGTTTTCTTTAAATTTTTTAATCCAATTATCTAAAATTCCACTGGAACTTAATCCGATATCAACAGCTACTGAATTTATACTTTCTTTTCTCATTAGAACTCTATTAATAGCAGTTTCCTTAAATTCTTTAGAATAATATCTATTTTTATTATTTCGCAAAATATTATATCCGTGTTTATTAATTAAAGCTATTAAATATTTAATTTTACTTTCATTTAAATTAAATTTTAGACTTAAATTTTTTAAAGTTTCACCTTTTAACCTTTGTTCAAACATTTCAATTTTTTGTTCTTTTGTTAGTTTAGCCATAAAAAAACTGCACCCTCCATCTTAGTTGTCTAAGATTTTGGGTGCAGTACAATTTTTAATCATTAATTTATCAGCTCCTCTTTATATCTATTATTTAGTAGTAGGTAAAGATTTTCTATACTCAAAGCATCTCTTCATATTATTAGTTCTAAACTCTGCTTTTTTAAGAGCAATCTCCTCATTTAACTTTTGTACCTTTGCCCAGTCTGGACTGTCTTTCAAAAGTTCCTTTCTAATCTCAAGTCTTTTTTCAGCAAACTCTATCCTTGTCTTTTCAACCTCTGGATTTACTCTAAACTCTCTTTTTTCATTTGTTCTATAATATTCACATTGTTGGTGGTGTCTTCCAAAATCTCTATGATGATATCCTTTTCCAAAAGCTGTAATTCCCACAACTACCATTAAACTACCTATTAAAAATTTTTTCATATAATCCTCCTTTTTGCTTTTCTTACAGAGATTATATATTTTGATTGTTACCTCAATATGTCAAAAGAAAAAATAAATCTGTCATTTTCTATAACTATATTATAATCTGACTTATGCAAATCCAAAATCTTTTTTATAAGAGAAAGTCCCAAGCCACTACCCTCGATATTTAGCTCTGTGGCATTTTTCCCTCTAAAGAAAGGCTCAAAAAGTTTTTCCCTGTCCACTTCCTCAATATAGATAGGATTTTCAAAAAATATCTTACCCTCCTTAGAATAAACCTTTATCAAAGAGTTTTCAGGGGAATATTTAAGGGCATTTTGCACCAGATTATCAAGTACAATCCTAAATAATTTTTTATTGACTTTCATAGACATATCTTTTAAATCGATTTCCCAAGTCAAATCTTTTTTTAGTTCCAAAAATTCAAACTTTTCCATACTCTCTTTTAATAAATCTTTAAGGTTAAACTCCTCCTTTTCAAGATTAAAGTTGGAAGAAAGTTTAGAAAGTAAAAGCAAATCCTTAACAAGAGTGTCCATATACTTGCTTTCTTTCAAGATAACCTTATGATAATTTCTCTCGCTCCCCCTGTCTAACCTATCACTCATAAGAAGTTGAGCGTGGGTATTAATAACAGCAATAGGGGTTTTAAGTTCGTGGGAGGCATTGGACACAAAAGTATTTAGATTTTCCATAGAACTTTTTATATTATCTGCCATTGTATTTATATTTTGGCTAAGTTCCATAAGCTCATCACTGGTTTTTATAGAAGATTTTTCAGAGAAATCAAGCCTAGATATTTTTTGTGCCACCCTATTAAGAGATTTGATATTATCTGTTATTCTTTTAGTAAAAATCCTTGATATAACAATACTTACAACCATTGCTATAATAAAAGTTATAAGGTTTAGAAGATAGACCTCGTGTCTATGGCTACTCATAACCGATAGAGAAGTGGTGATTACAAGGAGATTTTTTCCTCCAATCACCTCTTTATATGCCAAAAGAGTTATATTATTATTCTGTAGAAAGATAATATGAAACCCTTCATCAAGATTTTCATAACGATTTTTATACCTTTTATGGTGGAGAGCCTTTTGTGGCTGTAAATTCCCAAGATAGATATTTATCCCCTTGCTATCCCTTATATTATCAATATATTCCTCAAGTAAAGTAGAATTATTGGGATTTTTCATAAGGTTTTTGGTCTGGATAGAAGTTGCGAGTATCTCCCTTTTTATCCTTTTTATATAGAAAGAATCAGCAAAAAATATACTTAGGACATAGCTTACAAGAACTGTAAATATAATTAAAAATATGGAAAAAATCGAAATTTTTCTAAAAAGATTAATTTTTATTTTCATCTAATTGATACCCCATTCCTCTCACAGTCTTCAAAAGATAACTATAATCCCCAAGTTTTTTACGTATTCTTCTGACCAAAGTGTCCACCACCCTGTCGTCTCCCTCAAAGTCAAAGCCCCATACCTCGTTAAGAAGTTTTTCACGAGAGAAGATAAGTCCTTTATTTTTAAACATAAACTCAAGAAACTGTATCTCACGTCTAGTAAGCTCCGCTATCTCACCATTGATGTTAAGCTCCCCTTTTTTACAGTCAAATAAAAGATTTTCAAATCTATAACTATTGTTCCCCTCCATTTTTAAGAGCTTTTTTATCTTTAAAGTCAGAATTTTTAAGTTAAAGGGTTTTGTAATATAGTCATCTGCCCCAAGCTTTAAACCTTTGTATTCGTCAATATCTGAGTCCCTAGCTGTCATAATTATTATGGGTATCTCAGATATTTTTCTAATCTCACTACATATATCCCAACCTATGATTTTAGGAAGATTTATATCTAGTAAAACTATATCAGGAGAAGTCTCGTAAAACTTTCTAAGCCCCTCTTCTCCATCAAATGCTTTCACTACACTAAACTCATCACAAAGAGTGTCATAAAGTACACTTGCTAGATTTTTTTCATCTTCTATGATTAAAACTTTCTTTAACATTTTTCACCTCAAATAAATTATAGCATATTATTTAGATAAAAAATTAGTCTACATTGTCTAAATAAAAGTTTGTCTTTTATAGGTAGCAAAACTTTTAAAAATTGAGTAGTTTGTCTTTTATAAGTTGCAAAACTTTTAAAAATTAAGTAATTTGTCTTTTATAAGTTGCAAAACTTTTAAAAAAATGATAAGATTATTACATAGAGAGGTGGTTTTATGATAAAAAGAGAGTTATATTTAAAACAGATTAGAAATTTTATAGATAAACCTATTATAAAAGTTATCACAGGAATGAGAAGAAGTGGAAAATCAATGATATTAAAATTAATATCGGAGAAGCTTTTAGAAAAGGGAGTAAATCCTCAAAATATTATATATATAAACTTTGAATCTTTGATGTTTGACGATTTAACAGAATTTAAGGCTTTATATAGATATATAATAGAAAAATCTCAGAACTTAAAAGGAAAAATATATATTCTTTTAGATGAGATTCAAGAGGTACAACACTGGGAAAAAGCTATAAACTCATTTATGGTAGATTTAGACTGTGATATTTATATTACAGGTTCAAATGCCAATCTTTTGTCTTCGGAGTTAGCCACATATATTGCTGGAAGATATATAGAGATAAAAATCTATCCTCTTTCTTTTGCTGAGTATATAGATTTTGCTAAAAAACAAAATCCTCAGAAAATTTTAACAAAAGAAGAATATTTTGAGGAGTATCTTCAATTTGGAGGATTGCCGGGAATACATAATTTTAACTATGATAAGAATAATATTTATCAATATTTAGCTGATATTTACAACTCTATTCTTTTAAAAGATGTAATTGCTAAAAATAATATAAGAGATGTTGACCTTTTAGAAAGAATTGTTTTATACGCTTTTGACAATATAGGAAATACTTTTTCGGCTAAAAATGTTTCTGATTTCTTAAAAAGTCAAGGAAGAAAATTGAGTAGAGAAACAGTGTATAATTATTTAAAAGCTTTAGAAAATGCCTATATACTTTCAAGAGTACAAAGATATGATATAAAAGGAAAGTCTATTCTTGAAACAATGGAGAAATTTTATCTAATGGATTTAGGATTTCGTCATACAAAACTTGGTTATAGGTCAAATGATATAGCAGGATATTTGGAAAATATTATTTATTTGGAACTTCTTAGAAGAAAATATACAGTAAATATAGGAAAATTACAAACAAAAGAGATTGACTTTATAGGTAGTTTCCAAGAAAAAAAATTATATGTTCAAGTAACTTATCTATTATCATCTCCAGAGACTATCGAAAGGGAGTTTTCTCCTTTAAAAAATATAGAGGATAACTATCCAAAATATGTACTGTCTATGGATAATTTAAAAGAGGATAATATAGAGGGAATAATAAGAAAAAAAATAATAGATTTTTTATTAGAGGAAAATTTATAAAAAAGAGGCTATTGCAAATAAAACGCAATAGCCTTTAGTATTAGTTTTTCTTTTCAAAAACAATCTCTATAGGAGAACCCTCAAATCCAAAAGATTCTCTTAATTTATTCTCTATATATCTAGCATAAGAGAAGTGCATAAGTTCTGGATAGTTACAGAATAAAACAAATCTTGGTGGTGCAGTACCGATTTGTGTAGCGTAGTTGATTTTTGTAACTCTTCCTTTTCTTGTTGGTGGTGGGTTCATAATAACTGCCTCATTGATAACAGTATTAAGAAGTCCAGTAGAAATAGTTCTTATATATTCTCCGTAGATTTGGTCAGCTATGCCGAAAAGATTTATAGTTCTTTGTCCAGTAAGAGCAGATATAAACTCAATAGGAGCATAAGAAAGGAATGGAAGTTCCGCAAGTAGAGCCTCTCTCATCTCTTTCATAGTATCTTTTGATTTTTCCACTAAGTCCCATTTATTTACAACTATAACTATAGGTTTTTTCTCTTCGTGAGCAATACCAGCTATTCTCTTATCTTGTTCAGTTAGCCCCTCTTTACCGTCAAATAATAGGAAACATACATCAGCTCTTTTTATAGCTTTTAAAGCTTTAAGAACAGAGTAATATTCTAGTGATTCTTCAACTTTAGATTTTCTTCTTATTCCAGCAGTGTCGATAAGTACATATTTATTATCTTGGAACATAACAGGAGTGTCGATAGCATCTCTAGTAGTTCCAGCTATATTACTTACGATAGCTCTATTTTTTCCACAAAGTTTATTTACTAAAGAAGATTTTCCAGCATTTGGTTTTCCAATGATAGCGATTTTTAAACCGTCTTCTTCCTCTTCTGGAAGTTCCACAGAGTTTATTTTTTCAACTACAAGGTCTAGCATATCCCCAAGGTTTATCTTATGTTCTCCAGATATTCCGATAAGGTCTTCAAATCCTAAAGCCCAGAAGTCTATAAGGTCATCTTGTTGTTCCATAAAGTTATCGATTTTGTTTACACAAAGGATAACAGGTTTTGTTTTCTTTCTAAGGTAGTAAGCTACTTCCTCATCAAGAGCTGTAAGTCCAGCTTTTCCGTCAACAACAAAGATTATAACGTCAGCCTCAGTTACAGCAACCTCAGCTTGTTCTTTTATCTTTGTCATCATAAAATCATTATTTCTAGGTTCTAGTCCACCTGTGTCAACTAAAACAAATTCTCTTCCGTTCCATTCAGTATCTCTGTAAAGTCTATCTCTTGTAACACCAGGTTGGTCATCAACGATAGCCACTCTATCTCCAACAAGTTTATTGAAAAGAGTTGATTTTCCAACGTTAGGTCTTCCAATAATAGCAACGATTGGTTTCATTATTTCCTCCTATTTCTTTTTAAAATTACCTTTATTATTCTTACTATTTTTATTAGATTTTTTATCTACAAAACTATTTTTATTTTGGTTAGATTTACCTTTATCCCCACTTCTGTTAAAGCTAGCTTTATGAGAAAAGCCTTTCGGATTCTCACGAGGGATAATAATATTTTTTTGTTTTTCCTTTTTACCATTGTCCTTTTCTACAAAGATTTTCTTACCTGTAAAAGGATTAATCTCTGTATAATACATAAGTGTTGCATATGTAGATGGAGTTGGTGTAAAGATTTGCACCTGTTCAGGGCTTATCTTAAGCTCCTCTGATGCAAAAATCTTAAGGTCTAACATATCTTTTTCGTTACAACCTGGGTGGGCTGCTATTAAATAATAAGTCAAAAATTGTTTTTTATCAAGCTTTTTATTTAGTTCATAGAACTTTCTTTTAAATTTGATAAGTTCCTCTTTTCCCGGTTTCCCCATCAAATCCAAAATCTTATCCTCAGTATGTTCTGGAGCGATTTTCATCTGACCAGATACGTGATGAGCCACTATCTCTTCAAGATATTTGTCCCCATAAGTTTTATCCCCAAGTATCAAATCATATCTTATACCAGAGGCTATAAAGACTTTTTTTATCTTTTCTATATTTCTCACTTTTTCAAGTAGAGAGATTTGTTTTTTATGGTTAGGTTTTAGGGCTGGGCAAACATTTGGATAAAGACATCTTTTATCGCTACAAGCCCCAAGCTTTAATTTTTTGCTACACTCCATCTGATACATATTGGCAGTTGGACCACCTACGTCAGATATATTTCCCTTAAATTTTTTATCCTTTGTAATCTCTTTTATCTCTTTAAGGATAGAATCCTCACTTCTAGAAGTTACAGTTCTACCTTGATGGATAGCAATAGCACAGAAATTACACTCTCCATAACAACCTCTATGGGTAGTAAGAGAATATTTTATAGTGTCCATAGCTCTGACTTCTCCCTGAGCTTTATAATAAGGGTGTACATCTCTTTCATATGGAAGTTCGTAGATTTCGTCCAAAAGTTCTTCTGAAAAAAGTTCAGATGGTGGATTTTGTATAAGCCATCTATCTCCGTGCTTTTGGTTAAGCCCCTTTGCAGTTATAGGGTCGCAATTTTTATAGAAAGTATTAAACATCTCTATAAATTTATATTTATCTTCTACACACTCTTCATAAGATGGAACAGTTAGATATTTTTTATTTTCTTCTTTGGAAATATAAGCAAGTCCACGGATATTTCTCCATTCTCTATTTCCTTTTAGAGCATTGGCAAGTTCAAGCATAGATTTTTCCCCCATTCCATAAGAGAGAATATCAGCTTTAGCGTCAAAAATTAGAGAACGTCTAAGATTATTTGACCAATAATCATAGTGGGTAATTCTTCTAAGGCTTGCCTCAATCCCACCAAGAACAATAGGGATTTTACTATTTTTAAAAAATCTTCTGATTAAACCTGTGTAAACTATTGATGCTCTATCTGGACGACGATTATTTTCTCCCCCAGGAGTAAAGTCATCTTTGTGTCTTTTTTTCTTAGTGGCAGTGTAGTTCGCCACCATAGAGTCAACACAACCAGCAGATATAGCCCAATAAATATTTGGTTCTCCAAGACGAGTGATATCATCAGGAGAATTTATATCAGGCTGGGCAATAACTCCCACCTTGTAGCCATTTTTTACAAGCCATTTTCCAATAAGAGCTGTACCATTGTATGAAGAATCTATATAGGTATCTCCAGATATTAAGATAACATCTAGAGAATCCCAACCTAATTTTTTTACTTCTTCTAAAGTAGTAGGTAAAAACATAATTTTACTTCCTTTTTATATTCTAGTTAGCATATGTCTAACAGCAAGTATCCCCATTACAGCAGCGATATTTAATCCACTACCATAACCAGACCCATCTCCAGCAGCGTAAAGTCCGTCGATATTTGTCATCATATTTTTATCAATATCCATTCTTGTACTTCTAAATTTTATTTCTGGGAAGTAAAGAAGTAAGTCAGCTGAGGCAAATCCTGGAGTGATTTTGTCGTGTGCCTCAATAAATTCTATAATATTATCTAAAATTCTCTTTGGACAAGCAAGAGAGATATCTCCAGCTACATAATCAGATGTAGTAGGAACGATATTAAGTCTTTCTAACTTCTCATCAGTAGAACGTTTTCCCTCTTTTAAGTCAGCATAAGATTGAACTAAAAGTTTTCCACCAGTAAGCATTGATGACATTTTAGCAATAGCTGTTGCATACTCAAATGGTTTATCAAATGGCTCTGTAAAAGTTTTTGTACAAAGTAGTGCCAAGTTTGTATTTTGAGATTTTTTATGTTTATAGGCGTGTCCATTTGCTAAAACTACATCGTCAGCATGTTTTTCCATAGCTATAAATCCACTAGGGTTACTACAGAAAGTTCTCATCTTATCTTTGTAAGTTTTAGAATAATATATCATCTTTGCCTCATAGAAGTTTTCGTTTATCTCTTTCATAATAATATCTGGAATCTCTACCCTAACACCAACGTCAATAGCTCCGTTAGAACATCTTACACCAGATTTATGGCACATCTCCATTACCTTTTGAGCTCCACTTCTACCCATAGCAAGTAGGACATTATCAGAATAATATTCTTCCTCTTGACCTTTATAAGTAACTTTAGCTCCTTTTATTTTTCCATCTTCTATGATTAAATCTTCTATATCTCTTTCAACTTTAAACTCTACACCTTTTTCTAAAAGAAAATCTACAAGTTTTGTGTAAAGTTTTCTAGAACCATCAGTTCCAAGGTGCATAGTAGGAGTGTCAATAAGTTGCACTCTATTTTCTATACATTTTCTTTTTATTTCAATCATAGCTTGGTTGTATTTAAGACCAGCAGGTTCTTCAGTAAATCCAAAATCTCTATATATTTGTACAACATCTTTTATAGTTTCGTTAACAACCTCTTTACCAGTTACTTTGTGTACATCTCCTCCAACTTTATAATCCATATTAAATTTAGAATCAGAGAAAGCTCCAGCACCGCTTACACCATAGATTATAGCACAAGTAGGGCAGTTAGCACATTTACCAGTAAGTTCTTTAGGGCAAACTCTATTTTTTAACATCTTTCCTTTGTCGATTACTAAAACTTTTAAATCAGGATTTTTTGTTATAGCCTCATAAGCTCCAAAAACTCCAGCTTGTCCACCACCAAGAAAAATAATATCGTATTTATTCATTAATCCTCCTATTTATTGTTTACTCCAATTAATATTTTGAAAATATACATTAGTTGGTAGATTTGGGTGAATCTCTCCACTTTGATTAGAGAAATCATATATCCAACCACCACTTCCATCTATCTTGTTAAAATCATTCGAATCTATCACTTTGTTAGACTCAGCCAGAGAATCAGTTTTCTCTGTAAAATCTAAAATATTTTTTCCATAAATCTCAGCAAAAGATATTTTTTTGCCATCTCTATCTGTGTAGTCCAAAAGAGCAAGGTCATTTGCCACTCCCTCTTTATTAAGTTCTGGGTAACTACCTGTCAGTTGATAGTATTTTTCAAGGGCAATCCTAATCTCCACAAGACTTGCCTCCACTCTCTCAGCTTTATTAAAATATGTAAGCTCTAGAAAAAATGGTTTAATAGATCTAAAACCAACAAATCCCAAAACTGAAAGAATGATAATTATCTCAAAAAAATAATCTATACGTCTACGTTTATATTTAACCATCTATTTCACCTATCTTTTTGGTTTTATAAAGGCTTTTCTTATTATAATCTCCCCTTTTTTAGGATATGTAATCTCAAGATGAAGAGGACCTCTCTTTACAGATACCCAAGAAAGTCCTTTAAATACAAGTTCTTCTCCACTTTCTACAACAAATTCTTCTGTAACCAAATCTTTTAAATCAGGAGAATCCCAACAATCATCACAAGGTGGATAGAACAGATCTCTTCTATTAGAAGTTTCAAGCTCTTTTGCTTTTTCTAAGTTTGTATCGTGATAACTTATATTTTTTGACGCATAAACAGAGAATATAGGGTCAAACTCGTTTTCACTAAGAACTCTCATCTTAACAAGTCCACCGATAAATATCACTCTATCTTTACCAGTTTTATAAGTTTTTCTAGAAATCTCCATTGATGGAACTATATCAAGGTTACATTTTTCACATACTAAATCTGAAAATCTTCCCTCAGGTATTAGCCCCGGAGTATCAATAAGAGTTATATTTCCATTTGTAATTTTTTTCTTAGAACTTTTTAGAGTAGTTCCAGGATATTTTGATTCAGTGGCGATATTTTTACCGATAATTCTATTTATTATACTTGATTTACCTACGTTTGTAACCCCAAGAACAATAGCTCTTACACCGTCAGGGAAGAAATGATTTAATTTTTTATAAATTCCACTTATTCCATAACCTTTTTTGCTACTTACAATAGCCACATCAAGAGGAGCTATCCCCTCTTCTCCAAGACGATATTTTATCCAATCAGCCACTTCTGATGGGTGTTTATCATCTGGTATCAAATCTATTTTATTAAGAACAACTATAGAATCCATCTCTCTTAAAATATCAAGGATTTCATAGTCAAAAGACCCCTCAAAATCTATGGCGTCAAATATTGCCACAGCCACATCAGCGTCTTTTAAAGCCTCGTGTACCTCTTTTCTATAATCAAGTCTTGATAAAGTTATAGGAAGATACTCCCCATAGTTTTTTATTTTAAAACATCTTTGACAGTACAGATCTTTTCCTTGATTTTCATCTTTTTCCAAAACTGAAAGAGGAAGAAACCCCTCTTTATTTTTATCTGTTCCTTGTAGCTCTATACCACAACCAACACAAAATTTACTCATTTAACCTCCAAATTATATTTTTTCTACAATAATATTAGAACTTGTATAAATACAGATAGAACTTGCTATTAAAAGTGCCTCACGAGCAATATCTTCGGCACTCATATCAGTGTGTTTTAAAAGAGCAAGCCCAGCGGAATAGGCGTAATTTCCACCACTTCCTATTGCTAGCAAATCTTCTTCAGGCTCCAAAACATCTCCATTTCCAGAGATTGAGAAAAGTCCATCTTTTCCTCCAACAACGATAGATGCCTCCATCTCCTTTTGAAATTTATCGTTTCTTATATCTTTTGCAAGTTCAACAGCAGATTTTTTTAAGTTTCCTCTATACTCATCTAAGTATTGTTCAAATTTTTCTTCCAAGACAAAAGCGTCAGCAGCTATCCCTGCAAATCCCAAAACTACATCATAATCTTTTATTTTACGGATTTTTCTTGCTTTTGATTTTACTATTGTATCTCCCAAAGTTACTTGCCCATCACCAGCAATAGCAACCTCGTCACCTTTTTTTACAATTAGTATTGTAGTTGCTTTCATTTTTTCCACGAAAACGTACCTCCATTTCTACAAATTGCTATTTATATTCAAACTTTTTAAAATCACAGGTTTTTTTATAAGTTCTTGATAGATTTTAGTAGTCTCTACACTTAGATGTCCCATAAGTTTTTTTAAGTAGTATATGTTCATTCCGTGAGAAAGCATATAAGCTCCAAAGGTATGCCTAAATATAAAAGGATTTACCTCCTTAGAAATTTCGGCTCTCTTTCCATATTTTACCAAAAGCCGTCTCAAAGAACGGTCACTCAATCTATCAGCAGAACTATTTACAAAAATAATATTTTCATTATATTTATCTTTAAATTTTATTTTTTTAGCCTCTAAATACATTTTTAGATATTTTCTAGCAGTTTCACTGAAGAAAACTCTTCTTATCTCTTTACCATTTGCAATGATAATCTCTCTTTCATTAAGATTTATCGCCATTTCACTTAGCATAATAAGTTCGTTAGGTGTCATTCCTGATGAAAACAGAAGTTCAACAATAAGCCTATCACGAATACCATTACATTTGCTTGTATCAATAATATCTCTTAACTTTTCAATTTCCTCCATAGATAAAATCTCAGGGATTTCAACTATAAAATTAGGAGTTTTTATATGTAACATTGGATTTCTCTCTATCTTCTTATTTTCCAAAAGATATTTAAAGAAAACTCTAAGAGAGGATAACTTTCTTCCAAGACTTCTTTTAGAGATATTTTCCTTTTGAAGTTTTATAGAAAAATCTCTAAGGTCAGTAGAGGATATTTTTTTAATATCTTGGATACTATTTTCATCACAATAAGTTTTCAGTTGCTCCAAATCTTTTTTTAAAGATTTTATACTGCTTGCTTTTTTTCTCTTTGTAAACTCAGAATAAAAAAGAAAATCTTTGATAAGTTTCTCCAAAATAATCCCCCCTCTCACTTAGATATATTTTATCACAAATTACCCTATATATTCAGAAAAATTTTCTTTTAAATAAGTTATAGCTCTTTCAGAGATTTTGTTATATCTCTCTTTTTTATCTCTTATTCTTTTTCCCTCAAGGTCTCTTATCATTCCAAAGTTTGGTCCCATAGGTTGGAAATCTTTTTTCTCCTCAGTGATATATTTTATAATAGCACCGATAGATGATAAGTCTTCAAGAACTAAAGGTTCTTTTCCGATTATTTTATTATAAATATTTATTCCTGCCATAAGCCCTGTTGCCATAGCACATACATATCCCTCACTACCAGTTATTTGACCAGCAAAGAATATATTTTCATACTCTTTTAAATTAAGAGATGTTGTTAAAACCTTTGGAGAATTTATAAAAGTATTTCTGTGCATAACTCCGTATCTTACAAAATCCGCATTTTCAAGCCCCGGAATCATAGAGAAAACTCTTTTTTGCTCTCCCCATCTTAGATTTGTTTGGAATCCTACAAGGTTATATAATTTTCCCTCTTTATCGTCTTGTCTAAGTTGCACAACTGCGAAGTCTCTTGCATTAGTTCTAGGATTTGTAAGTCCTTTTGGTTTTAGTGGTCCAAAAAGTAAAGTTTTTATTCCACGAGAGGCGATTCTTTCAACAGGCATACAAGCCTCAAAAAGTTTTTCCTCTTCAAATTTCTTTAAAGGGATTCTTTCGGCGTTTATTAGATTTTCATAAAATTTGTTATACTCTTCCTCAGTCATAGGGCAGTTTATATACTCTCCGTCCCCTTTGTCATAACGAGATTGGAAATATACTTTGTCTTTATCAATAGACTCAAAAGTTACAATAGGAGCAGCAGCATCATAGAAATATAGATACTCATCCTTTGTAAGTTTTTTTATATTTTCAGATAAAACAGGTGATGTCAAAGGTCCACTTGCAATCAAAACTATTTTATCCATTGGAATCTCTTTTAACTCTTCATTTATAAATTCAATATTAGGGTGATTTTTCAAAATATTTGTAATTTTTTCAGAAAAAAGATTTCTATCAACAGCTAAGGCTTGTCCAGCAGGTACTCTAAATTCGTCAGCTACTTTCATAAGTAAAGAACCAAAAAGTCTAAGCTCCTCTTTCATAAGTCCACTGGCATTTCCAAGATGGTCTCCACCAAGTGAGTTACTACACACAAGTTCTGCAAAATTTTCTGTCTTGTGAGCCTCAGTAGATAATTTTGGTCTCATTTCATAAAGTTTTACTTTTATACCTCTCTCGGCTAATTGGTAAGCAGCCTCACTTCCAGCAAGTCCAGCACCAATAACAATTACTTCTTTATTCATATATTCTCCTATAAAATTATTATCAAATTCGTACACAATATTATACTATATTTTACAAAATATTTCCATAGTAGAGATAATTTTTTAGTAAATATTTATAGAATTTTTTTAATTTATGTGATATAATTAATCGTTATGCCAAAATTTTCTATTGTGTGAGGTGAATAAAGTGGAAGTTATAAGTAAAGATAAACCAAAAGGAAAAGACTATTCAATTATAAAAGCTAAAAGAAAACAAAAAAGAATATTAGAAGAAAAAGCGATAAAACAAAGAACTGAAAATAAAAGACAAAATGCTGAAAAAAGAAAGGCTCAAAATTTAGAGAGTGCTTATCAAGACAAATGTAGAGAAGTAGAGATAGTAGGACTTAGAAAAAATATGCTACTTCTTAACATAGAGGGAGAGGTTGAAAAGAGAGCTCCTCTATATGATAAGAGAAAAGTAAATTCTGGAAATATCGAAAAAGAGATACTAAATGTATTTGTAAAACTTTATGGAAGTGATTTTCCAGTAAGAAAACTTAAAAACTTTAAAGAAAAAAGAGACGAACTAGTTTTTGCCTTTAAAGAACTATTAGATTAAAATCATATTTACTTTTATAATCAAAAAAGGTATAATGTATATATACAAACTTAGGTGTTTCACCACCTTGGTTTTTCAATAAACTGAAAGTGAAGGGGTTCTAAATACAAAAAGTTGTCTTAAATATGACAGCTTTTTTTCTAGAGAAAATTATTGACAGACAGGTCTATATAATATATAATAAAAACACAATTTAATAAAAAAGATTGCTAGGGGAGCCGAAAGGCTGAGAAAGATGTATCTTGACCCTTGGAACCTGATATGGTTAATACCAGCGTAGGGAAGCAAAAGTTTTAATTCTTATTTAATAAAAAAGATAACTAAGATAAGAAAAAAATATTTAGCTCTGTACTTTGGTACAGGGCTTTTTTTATTACAGATTTTAAGGAGGAAGTATGTATTCAACACAAATGGAAGCTGCAAAAAAAGGGATTTTCACAAAGGAAATGGAAATTGTAGCAAGAGATGAGCAAATGACAAAAGAGGAACTTATGGAAAAATTAGCTAAAGGGTCAATAGTAATCCCAGCTAATAAAAATCATAAAAACATCTACCCAAGAGCAGTAGGAGAAGGAACAAGAACAAAAGTAAACGTAAATCTTGGAGTTTCAGAAGACTGCTGTGACTACTGTGGAGAAATGGTAAAAGTTCAAAAAGCTATAGAATATGGAACAGACGCTATAATGGATCTGAGTACATTTGGAGATACTAAAAAATTTAGAAGAGAATTAGTAGAAAAATCTTCAGTTATGTTAGGTACAGTACCAATGTATGACGCTGTTGCAAAACTTGGAAAAAATATAAAAGATATGACTGTTGAAGATCTATTCAAAGTTGTTGAAGAACATTGTGAAGATGGAATAGACTTTTTAACAATCCACGCTGGACTTAATAGAGCTTGTGTAGATAGACTTAGAAATACAAAAAGACTTACAAAAATAGTTAGCCGTGGAGGATCAATTCTTTTCCAATGGATGATATTAAACGACAGAGAAAATCCTTTCTATGAACACTACGACAGACTTTTAGAAATTTGTAGAAAATATGATGTAACTTTAAGTTTAGGAGACGGATTAAGACCTGGAAGTATAAAAGATTCAACAGATGGTCCACAAATCCAAGAATTAATAATTTTAGGAGAACTTACAAAAAGAGCTTGGGAAAAAGATGTACAAGTTATGATTGAAGGACCTGGACACGTTCCAATGCACGAGATTGTTACAAACATGCAATTAGAAAAAAAATTATGTCACAACGCTCCTTTCTATGTATTAGGACCATTAGTAACTGATATAGCTCCAGGATATGACCACATTACAGCAGCAATCGGAGGAGCTATCGCAGCCTCATCTGGAGCAGACTTCCTTTGTTATGTAACTCCAGCAGAACACTTAAGACTTCCAACTTTACAAGATATGAAAGATGGAATAATGGCATCAAGAATAGCTGGACACGCAGCTGATATAGCTAAAGGTCTAAAAGGTGCTAGAGATTGGGACAATAGAATGAGTAAATATAGAGGAGAACTTGATTGGGAAGGACAATTTAAAGAATGTATCGATCCAGAAAAAGCAAAAGAGTACAGAGCATCTTCAATGCCACTTGTAGAAGAAAAAGTTTGTACAATGTGTGGAGATTTATGCCCAATGAAGAGATGTAACGACATCTTAGATTAAATTTAGGAAATAAAAAAGCTGTTGCAATTTATATAAATTATTTTTTTATAGATTTGCAACAGCTATATTAATTTTTAAATTATTTTGCTATTTTATAAACAGCTTTTCTTAAAGATTTTTTCTCTCCAACTTTTAAACAAGGCATATGTGGTTCATCAGTGAAGAATATTATAAAATCCTCTGGAGTAAGAGTAAATACAGTTTCTGGATATTTTTTGAAAAGTCCAAAATCTCCCTCTTCATTAAATGGCTCAGCCACTTCTAACCCTTCATCAGAAAGTAAAACTCCATAGTTTTCAACACCTTCAACGATAACTTGAATGTCTATATATTTTTTGTGAGTTTCAAATAAAGCCTCTTCAAAATCTTTAGTAGATTCTAATTCTTGGAAATTAAAGAATACTTTATCTCCGTCTACTTCATTTCTTCCAAGAGTACCATTTTTGTAATCTCCTCTTTTGATACTATCGATTGCAGTATCTAAATTTTTAGAAAGTCCTTTGTACATTTCTATATCTTTTATTTTACCAACTATCATCAAAACCCCTCCATAATATTATGATACCTTAATTATACCTTGAAAATCTAAAAAATAAAAATTTTTCTTAGAAAATAATTCCGTATATGAAAAATTATTCATATATCTTTTCTATTTTTGATTTTAAATTAGCCGAAATTTTAAATTCTGGCTCAGATATATATTTTAAAGCTGTAAAAGGTTTATTTTTATAAGAACCTCTATCTCTGTGTGATTCATAGATTTCCTCTTCGATATCGTTTTCAAAAGGAAGAGCAAAACCTAAATCCTCTTTTATAAGAGAGTTTATCTGTTTATTTTTCTTGTTAGAGTTAAAAATCTCCTCTTCAGTTCTCCAAGAGTGGTTATCTCTGTCATAAACAGCCACATATGGAATACTAAAATTGTTTAAAAGAGTGATAAATTGTGGGATTGTACTTTTGCTACCACACTCAATAATAGAATAATCATATTTAAAGACGTTTAAAAGCTTTCCAAGGAAAGAGATAACGATTTTATCAGTTTGTCCCTCTACTAATATAACTTTTTTTGCGAAAAATAGCTCTGCACGGTCTGGATTTATCCAGTAGTTCATATTAAAGGCTTTTATAGCATCATCTTCAAATATATTTTTATTTGTTTGGAATAGATAGATTTTTTCATCTTTTTGTTTTGTTATACAGATAGATTTATATTGTTTTAGCCCTACAAAGCAACTAGAGAAAGTTTTTAAATATATATTGACCCCTCTATTTGAAAGTTTTATAAAATAGTTATAAAGCTCTCTTTGTTTCTGTGGATTAAGATAAAGCTCTGGTTCTTCAAATAAAATAGTGGCATCTCCCAGTAAAGTTCTATTTTTATCTAAAGAATCTAAAGCTATTTTTTTGATAAACTCAAAGAAAAGATAACGGTAAATTTCACTATTAGTGTGACCAAGATTTATTTCGTGATAAAGATTAGCGAGGTCTTCTTCAATCTCTTTGGATTTTTCAGGATTTTTTATAAGGAGCTTGTAGAAGAAAGATGCCACATCTTTAAAATCTCCCTCTCTTCTTCCGTGGATATGTACAAAAGGTACTTCTTCTATAAAGTTTATATAATCTCTGTGGGTTATTTCTTCCCACTCGTTTTTAGTTTTCAAAAGATATTTTACATTCATATCATTATAGATTAAGATTTTTAATTTATATGAAAGTTTATTTTTTATAAAAATTAGTTTTAGCTGAGCATAATCTGAGCCTTTAGCTATATCAGATATATCCAATGGACTTTTATTAAAAGCAAAGGATAGAGCAGAAGTAACATTATTAGTTCCCTCGATACTTTGACCTAAAAAAAGCATAAGTTCATTAAAATGGATATCCATTTTTTTTATTTTTCTCCAATTTCTTATAGAAATCAATTTTAGTTTCATATGCCCCTCCGTTTTATAATAAATTTTGATTTATTTTTCACTATATGTTAATATTACAATATAAATAGAAAAAATTCAAAATAATTTTTTGAAAGGATAATATAATGAAAAAATTAATCATAGCAATGCTTTTTATAAGTCTTGGAATTATAGCTAATGGAGAGGGTAAAAAAAATATAAAGAGGGTAGATACAGAGAAAATAAAAATAGAAAAAACTTCTCTTAAGGAGCTTGGAGAGGATAAATTTTACAAAAGATTAAATGAAAAAGATTTAGATTACAATGTTTTTAAAATGGCTATAAAAGGTTATAGAAAAATAAAAGTTAAAAATGATGATAACATTATTATAATAGATTTTTCAAAGGATTCAATAGAAAAAAGATTTTATTTTATAGATTTAGAAAATGGAAAAATAAGATATAAAACCTATGTTACCCACGGAAAAAACAGTGGAGCTGAAAAAGCTATAAGTTTTTCTAACCACCCAAACTCATATAAAAGTTCAATAGGATTTTTTTTAACGAGAAGTCATTATAATGGAGCATATGGATATTCCATAAGACTTAAAGGTTTAGAAGAGGAGTTTAATTCAAACGCTATTATAAGGGGAATTGTAATTCACGGGTCAAAGGAGGCAGAGGAAAAATATATTGAAAGATATGGATTTTTGGGAAGAACCGAGGGGTGTCCAGCTCTCCCACTTGGGATTTCAAGGGAGATAATGGAAAAAATTCCAGACAATACAGTGCTTTTTATCTACGGAGAAGAGGAAAAATATTTTAAAAAAAGTAAATTTTTAAAATAGATTATTGATAAAATAAAACTACTGTGATATAATGAATCATTAATAACGACTGTTATATAAAAAGGAGAAATATTGTGATTTTTTTAAAGGAAAGCGAAAAAACAGCTATAATATATGACGATAAAAAAATAACTTATACAGAACTTACTAGAGGAGCAAAAAGTTTTGCCGAGAGATTAAATATACAAAGAGATGACAAAGTTGTAGTCTTTATGGAAAATAGACCTGAGATTTTATATGGTTTATTAGCTATATTTGATAAAAGAGGAATCTCTGTAAACTTAGACGGAAGTTTTACAAGTGAAGAGCTTGTATATTATCTTACAGACTGTACACCAAAATATATTATTACATCAAGAAAAAATTATGAAACAGCTAAAAAAGGTGTAGAACTTGCTGGAATTAATGTAGAAATATTAGTTGGAGAAGATATTCCACTTGACTATAACGGAGAAAATATGGTTGTGGAATTAGATGAGAAAACAGAAAAAGATAAAGTTATGTTTATCCTTTATACTTCTGGAACAACAGGAAATCCAAAAGGGGTAATGCTTACTTTTGACAACCTTTTAGTAAACTTAGAAGGTCTTATGAAGTATAAAATGTTTAATTCAGAAGATAGAGTTTTAGGAATACTTCCAATGCACCATATCCTACCTCTTTTAGGGTCAGGATTACTTCCAATAGTTCATGGTTGTACTTTGGTATTTTTAAAAGAACTTTCATCACAAGCTCTTGTTGATGCTCTAAAAAAATATAAGATTACAATCATTATAGGAGTTCCAAAACTTTGGGAAATGCTTCACAAAAAAATAATGGAAAAAATAAATGGAAGTGGTTTAACAAGAGGAATCTTTAAACTTGCTGAGAAAATAAATAGCAAATCATTTAGTAAAATTGTATTTAAAAAAGTTCACGAAGGTTTTGGAGGAGCAGTTCGTTTCTTCGTTGCTGGAGGTTCAAAACTAGACTCTGTTGTTTCAAGAGATTTTTTAACTTTAGGTATAGATGTCTGTGAAGGATATGGACTTACAGAAACAGCACCAATGGTAAGTTTTACCCCTATAAATAGAGTTATCCCTGGTTGTGCTGGAGAGATAATTAACGACGTAGAAGTTAAAATAGGTGAAGACGGAGAGATTTTAGTAAAAGGTAGAAACGTAATGAAAGGTTACTACAATAAACCTGAGGCAACAGCAGAGGTAATAAAAGACGGTTGGTTCCATACTGGAGATTTGGGACGTGTTGAAGGAAAAAATCTTTATGTTACTGGAAGAAAAAAAGAGATGATAGTTTTATCTAATGGAAAAAATATCAACCCTGTTGAGATAGAACAATGGATAAGTGCGAAAACTGACCTTATGAAAGAGATAGCTATAATAGATTATGAAAATAAACTTACAGCTTTAATCTACCCAGATTTTTATAAACTTCATGAAAAAGGTGTAACAAATATTTTAGAAACATTTAAAATGGGAGTTATAGACGAATACAACAGACAAGCTCCAAGTTATAAAAAAGTTTTAGATGTTAAGATAGTAAAAGAGGAGTTTCCAAAAACAAAAATTGGTAAAATCAGAAGATTTATGCTTAAGGATTTACTAGAAAATAAAAAAGAAGAAGTACAACAAAAAATAGACGAGCCTACAACAGAGGAATATAAAGAGATTGCAAAATATATAAAAACTCTAAAAAATAAACCAGTTCTTCCAACAGCTCATTTAGAGCTTGACTTAGGACTTGATTCACTAGAAGTTGTAGAGCTTTTAACATTTATCGAAAGTACATTTGGTGTAAAAATAGATGAAAAAACTTTAGTAGAACACGCTACAATAAAAGATTTAGCTGAGTATGTGGCAAATGGGTCAAAAGAGGTTACTCACTCAAATGTAAAATGGAAAGATTTATTAACAGCTGATGTAGATACAACAGGTTTCCCAAAATCTAATACAATTGGAAAAATAGTAAAAGCAGTTTTAAAACTTGTATTTACATTCTATATAAGAATGGATAAAAAAGGTCTAAAAAATATAGAAAACAAAGAGCCAGTTATTTTTGTTGGAAACCATCAAAGTTTCTTAGATGGATTTATTGTAAACCAAAGTTTACCAAATAGAGTTTTAGATAGAACTTGTTTCTTTGCAAAATCTAAACATTTCCAAAAAGGTTATATGAAATTTATGGGAGAAAACTCAAATATTATCCTTGTTGATATAAATAAAAATCTTGTAAACTCTATGCAACTTTTAGGAAAAGCTTTCAAAATGGGATATAACATAGTTATCTTCCCAGAGGGTACAAGAACAAGAGATGGAAAAATGGGAACATTTAAAAAATTCTTTGCTATATTATCAAAAGAATTAAATATCCCTGTTGTACCTTTTGTAATAGATGGAGCTTATGATTTATATCCACCTAGTGCAAAATATCCTCACTCAGGAAAATTAAGTGTTAAATTCCTAGAAAAAGTTTATCCAGACGAAAATCTTTCTTATGAAGAATTTGCTGAAAAAATAAAAGGAATTATTGCAAAAGAATTAGAAAAATAATAAATAAAAAAAGTCCGTTAATGGACTTTTTTTTTATTTCAAAAGATGATATAATAAAATAGATAAAATCTGTAAAAAATTAAAGAAAGTTGAGGTAGATAAAATAGATGTTTATAGATGAAATAATTATTACAGTAAAAGCTGGAAATGGTGGAGATGGAGCTGCTACTTTCAGAAGAGAAAAGTATATCCAATTTGGTGGACCAGATGGAGGAGATGGAGGAAAAGGTGGAGACGTTATATTTTTAGCTGACCCAAATATCAATACTCTTATCGATTTCAAATTTAAAAAGAAATTCGCTGCTGAAAATGGTGGAAACGGAGCTAAAAAAAGATGTTTTGGTAAAAATGGAGAGGACTTAGTAATAAAAGTTCCTGTTGGTACTCAAGTTAGAGACTTAGAAAGTGGAAAACTTTTACTTGATATGAACACACCTAACCAAACAAGAGTTTTCTTAAGAGGAGGAAAAGGTGGATTTGGTAACGAACACTTTAAAAACTCTATAAGAAAAGCTCCAAAAATGGCAGAAAAAGGTAGAGAGGGAGCAGAAGTAAAAGTAAAACTTGAGTTAAAACTTTTAGCAGACGTAGCTTTAGTTGGATATCCATCTGTTGGAAAATCAAGTTTTATCAACAAAGTATCAGCTGCAAAATCAAAAGTTGGAGCTTATCACTTCACAACTCTAGAACCAAAACTTGGAGTAATCAGAATGGCAGAGGGAAAATCTTTTGTTATTGCTGATATTCCAGGACTTATTGAAGGAGCAAGTGAAGGAGTTGGACTTGGAGATAAATTCTTAAGACATATCGAAAGATGTAAAATGATTTATCATATAGTTGACGTGGCTGGAATTGAGGGAAGAGACCCTATTGACGATTATAATAAAATCAACGAAGAATTAAGAAAATTCAGTGAAAAATTAGCTAACAAAAAACAAATCGTTCTTGCTAATAAAATGGACTTATTATGGGAAATGGAAAAATATGAAGAGTTCAAAAAATATGTAGAGGAAAGAGGAGCGAAAGTTTATCCAATCTCTGTAATCTTAGGAGATGGTATCAAAGAAGTTATAGGAGATACTTATAATCTACTTGAAAAAATAGAAAGAGAACCTTTAGAAGAAGAGGAAGATGTATTAAAAGTAATAAGAGCTCAAAAAACTGACAAAGCTCCATTCATTATCACTCAAGATGAAGATGGAGTATTCCAAGTTGAAGGAGCTATGGTTGACGGAGTATTATCAAAATATGTTATCACTTACGACGAAGAATCAGTTATCACTTTTGTTCATATGTTAAAAAATCTTGGAATGGAAGAGGCTTTAAGAGAAGCTGGAGCTGTTGACGGAGATACAGTTAGAATTATAGACGTAGAATTTGAGTATGTAGAATAAGAATAGGAGTTTTTATGAAAGGGATAGTTATTGCAGGTCCAACTGGAGTTGGAAAAACAGATTTGTCTTTAAAATTAGCTGAAGCTTTAGATTGTGAGATAATTTCTGCTGACTCAGCTCAAGTATATAAAGGAATGGATATTGGAACTGCTAAAATATCTGAGTCTGAAATGATGGGAATAAAACACCATATGCTTGATGTACTAGAGCCGACAAAAAAATATAGTGTTGGAGATTATCAAAAAGATGTTGATGAAATCCTAAAAACTTTAGAAAAAGAGAATAAAAATGTGATTCTTACAGGTGGAACAGGGTTGTACATCAACTCAATAACAGATGGTTTATCAGATTTACCATCAGCAGATGAAATTTTAAGAAATAAATTAAGTGAAATGCCAATAGAGGAGCTTTTTGAAAAATTAAAAGAGCTTGACCCAGAGAGTGCAGAAACTATCCATATAAATAATAGAAAAAGAGTTGAGAGAGCTTTGGAAGTATGTCTTATTACAAATCAAAAATTTTCAGAGCTTTCTAAGAAAAATATAAAAAATAATAACTATTCTTTTTTGAAAGTTTGTCTTATGAGAGATAGAGAACATCTTTATGAAAGAATAAATAAAAGAGTGGATATTATGATGGAGGCAGGACTTCTTAAAGAGGCAGAGGCGCTTTTCAAAAAATATGGTGGTGAAACTCTAAAAAAAATAAATATAATAGGTTATTCAGAGCTTATTGATTATTTCGAGGGAAGAATAAGCTTAGAAAAGGCAATAGACGATATAAAGAAAAATTCAAGACACTATGCTAAAAGACAACTTACTTGGTTTAGAAATCAAAAGGATTATATCTGGTTTGATTTAGATAAAGATAGTGAAAATGAAATATTGGAATCTATAAAAAATTTATACTTAAAAGAATTAAAATAATAATTAACTTGATAAAACCAGCGAGTTATGGTATATTATAGAATGAGATTTTGGGAGGAAAATATGAAGAAATTACTATTTTTAGTTGTAGTTTTGATTTTTATGGGGTGTTCTAATACACAAATAGATAAAAATCAGAAAAATGATATTGCGATTTGTAAACAATACCTAGATAACTGGAAATTAAGTGATTTGGAATATAAAATCCAAGAAATCCACACGTATAACAAAGAATTAGCAGATGAATTAAATAAAGATCTACTAGCTAAAAATCAAGCTAAAAAAGATTTAGAAACTTTGCTTAATAAAATAGAGGTTTCTATTAAAACACATAGAATCGACAGGATTGAAAAAGATTTTGCAAATACAATAAAAAATAGAGAACTTATAAAAATTTTGAAAGAAAATGATTTTTCTTATCACAAAATTATTATTGGAAAGCCGAAATTTTATAAAAATACTGCGTCTAATGTGATAGGGCTAGTGTATTTAGATCAAGTAATGTATTTATCAGTTGAGTACAAACTAAAAGAGAGTAAATGGAGGATTGAAGGGTGGAGAGTAAAGAATTTTTAAAAAATGAAATAAAAATTCTAGTTCCATCTACCTTAGAAAATTTATCTGTTGTTAGGTCATTAATAAGGGCATACTTAACAAGTTACAAGATAGATGACCGTAGTATAATGGAGATTTTAACTATAACAGATGAGCTGGCTACCAACGTAGTAGAACATGGGTATCAATATAAACCAGGGGAGCTTATTATCACAGTTGAAAAAGATGAAAATCTTATAAAACTTGTAGTAGAGGATAATGGAGTTGGTTTTGACGATACTAAAGTTAGTAAAGAAGAAGGTGGAATGGGGTTAAGAATTGCCAAAAAAATGTCAGATAATTTTAAAATTGAAAAAAAAGTAAATGGAACAAAATTCAAAGTTGAAAAGAGAGTGAAGGAGGAAAATAAATAATGAATACAGAATTTAGTTTAGTTGAAAAAAGAGAAGACGGAGTAGTAATAATCAATGTAAGTGGAGAATTAGACGCTTTAGTTGCTCCTCAATTAAAAGATAAAATATCTCAAGACATGGAAGATGGAGAAAATAAATTTATCATAAACTTTGAAGAGGTAGTACATATCAACAGTTTAGCTTTAGGAATCCTTAGAGGAAAATTAAAATCTGCAAGAGAAGCAGGAGGAGATATCAAATTAGTTAAACTAAGTGAACATATAAAATCTATTTTTGAAATGATAGGATTAGATGAGTTATTTGAAATATATGATGAAGAAAATGGAGCGTTAGAAAGCTATAAAAAATAAAAGGGAGTTTAAGAAAGGATAGATATGGATTATATATTAGGAGTAGGATTAGGAATAATCGGACTTAGTATAGTATTTGCAATGCTTTATAAAAAGTCTGTTATAGATAAAAAAATAGAAGAATTAAAAAATATGGAAGACGAGCAATTAAAAGGAAAAGTAAAAGCAAAAGAAATAATTAAAAATGCTGAAGCTGAGTCTTTAATTATAAAAAAAGATATAGAATTAAAAGCTAAAGAGATAGCATATCAAATAAAAGAGGAAGCTGAAAAAGAGATAAAAGCTTCTAAAAATGAAATATTACAAAAAGAGTTAAGAATCACTAGAAAAGAAGAAAATATTGATAATAAATTAGAAAAATTAGAACAAAAAACTTTAGAACTTGATAAAAAAGAAGAGTTATTAGAAGAAAAAATTCAAGAAGCTGAAGCTTTAAAATTAAAAGAAGAGGAAGAGCTTGAAAAAATATCAGGTCTTTCTAAAAATGAAGCTAAAGAACTTCTTATTTCAAAATTAAAAGATAGCTTAACTCACGAAACAGCTGTAGCTATAAAAGAATATGAAACAAGATTACAAGAAACAAAAGAGGATATGGCAAAGAGAATAATTTCTACTGCTATTGGAAAAGCTGCATCAGAATATGTTGTTGACTCAACAGTTTCTGTTGTAAATCTTCCTAATGATGAGATGAAAGGAAGAATCATCGGAAGAGAGGGAAGAAATATAAGAACTATAGAATCACTTACTGGTGTTGACGTAATAATTGACGATACTCCAGAAGCAGTGGTACTTTCAAGTTATGATGGTGTAAAAAGAGAAATTGCAAAAAGAGCAATTGATAAATTAATATCTGATGGAAGAATCCACCCAGGTAAAATAGAAGAGCTTGTAAATAAAGCTAGAAAAGAAATCGAAAAAGATATAATAGATGCTGGAGAACAAGCATTATTAGAAGTTGGAATCCAAGGACTTCACCCAGAAATTGTTAAAACTTTAGGAAAATTAAAATATAGAACAAGTTATGGACAAAACGTGTTAGTTCACTCAATAGAAGTTGCTAAACTTTGTGGAACATTAGCAGCTGAGCTTGGTTGCAATGTAAAACTTGCAAAAAGAGGAGGACTATTACACGATATAGGAAAAGTATTAGACCACGAAACAGAATCTTCTCACGCTATAATTGGTGGAGAATTTTTAAGAAAATTTGGAGAAAAAGAAGATGTTATCAATGCTGTTATGGGACATCATAACGAAGTTGAAAAGAAAACAGTTGAGGCTGTTCTTGTTCAAGCTGCTGACGCTGTATCAGCTTCAAGACCAGGTTCAAGAAGAGAAACATTATCTGCTTACTTAAAGAGACTTGCTTCTCTTGAAGAGATAGCAAACTCATTTAAAGGAGTAGAATCTTCTTATGCTATCCAAGCTGGTAGAGAGATGAGAATTGTTGTAAATCCTGAAACAATCTCTGATGATGAAGCTATAATAATGGCTAGAGATATGGCTAAAAAAATCGAAGATACAATGCAATATCCTGGACAAATAAAAGTAACTATCTTAAGAGAAACAAGAGCTACAGAATACGCAAGATAGAAAATAAAATAAAAAATAATTATAAAATTAAACCTGATATAGAAAATATGTCAGGTTTTTTTATACAAAAAAATAATAAAATAATAATTTCGGAAACAGAAAAAATCAAAGAAATGTTAAAAACAGTGTTCTGAAATAAGAAAAAATATTTTTTTTTAAAATAAAATGTGAAAAAATTTAAAAAAACTATTGACAATTTGTAAAAAAAAGGGTATATTTTAAGTAGATGAACACGAGAACAATTTTGTGTCAAAAAACATATATAAATATTGGAGGGATTGTATGAAAAAATTTGCTTTAGTATCAATTATATCTATTTTAGCTTTAACTGGATGTACAAATGTTAAAGCTCCTAACGTAGAGAAAAAAATCACTTGGGAACACGCAGGAAACTTACCAGCTCAAAAAGGATTTGAGAAAAACTATGGAGTAGCAGGAGTAATGTGTGGAGTAGTAAGCGATAAATATATAATCGTTGGTGGAGGAGCAAACTTCCCATTTGTACCAAATGAAAAGGGTGGAGCTAAAAAAACTTACTCTGATATTTACTTATTAGAAGCAAATGGAACTAAATTAACAACAGTAGACCATATCAACTGGGAAAACGAAATCGGTTACGGAGCATCTGTAACAACTAAAGACGGAGTTTATTACTTTGGAGGATCAACAAATCCTGAAGCAGATAACGACGTATTATTAGCAAAAGTAGTAGATGGAAAATTAAGCGTTGAAAAAGTAGGAGATTTACCATTCACATTACAAAACGGTGGAGCTGTAGAAAAAGACGGAAAAGTTTACATCTATGCTGGAAAACAAAACGGAAAAGGAAGCAACAAATTCTGGGAATATGACTTAGCTACAAAAGAAGCTAAAGAATTAGCACCAGTTCCAGGAGCAGAACAAAGAACACAAGTTGTAGGACAAATATTAAACGGAGAATTATATGTATTCAGTGGAGGTTCTTCAGTAGCTTACACAGACGGATACAAATATAACTTCGATACAAAAGAATGGACAAGAGTTGCTGATGTAGAATTAGACGGAGAAGGAATCTGTTTATTAGGTGCTGGATCAGTAAAATTAAACGAATCTGAAATGTTAGTAATCGGAGGATTCAACAGACAATTATGGAACGACGCTAACCACTTCTTAGGAACATTAAAAGGAAAAGAATTAGCAGAGTACAAAGCTGAATATTTTGGAGCAGAACCTCATCAATACAACTGGAACAGAAATATCTTAGTTTACAACTCAGTTAAAAACGAATGGAGAACTTTAGGTGAAATACCATTTGACGCTCCATGTGGAGAAGGATTAGCAATAATCGGAGATAAAGTTTACTCAATAAATGGAGAAATCAAACCAGGTGTAAGAACAGACAGAATGTTTACTGGAACAATCATAAGAAAATAATTGCATAACACAATAGAAGGAGACGGGTATGGTTACTCAAAAGGAGATAGCTGAAAAATTAGGAATAAGTAGAACAACTGTGGCAAGAGCTATTAATGGAAGTCCTTCTATAAAAAAAGAAACAAAAGATAAAATAATGGAGCTAGTAGAGAAATATAATTATGAGAAGAACTATATCGGAAGTACACTAGCATTAAAAACAAGAAAAGTCATATATGCCCTTGTGGTTAAATCTAAAAATGAGTTTTATACCAAAGGGATATATGATGGAATCTGTGAAGCTGAAAAAGAATTTAGACCTTACAATATGTCTATAAAAATCATTCAAACAGATATTAATGACGAAGAACTTCAACTAAGAAAATTAAAAGAGATTTTATTAGAAGACGATATAGGAGGACTCATAATTACTCCTCTAGCAAAAGAGAAAATATATAAAATTTTAAAACCATATTTAGAAAATCTAAAAGTTATTTCTTTAGGAATGAGACTTCACAAAGATATATTACATGTAGGACCTGATTATAAAAAGATGGGCAGAATAGCAGGGGAGATAATGTGTAATATTTTGAGAGATAAAGAAAAGATATTGATTATTGATAATGGAGACGATAAAGTATCTTCAAAGGCTTATTTAGATGGATTTGTTTCCAAAATAAAAGGATCAGATTTAGACATAATAGGACCGATTAAAGGAAATAGCGTTGAAAGTACAATAGGGATAGTTCAGAAATATTGTGAAGAAGATGATATCAAAGGAATATATATAAACAGATATTCTCAAGATAGTTTAAATAAAATTCCTAAAAAATTACTGATTGGTAAAAAAATAGTTACCAATGGAATGGACGATTTGATAAAAAAATTGATAAAAAATAAAGTGGTTACAGCTACAGTAAAAGAACAAGTTTTTTTAGAAGGGTATACAGCCGGAAAAAAAATATTTGATCAAGTTATAAGAAACTATGAAATAGTTAATAAATGGGAAGTTTTAAAACCAAGAATAATATTTTTGGAAAACTTAGCAGATGAATAAAATAAAGGGGTGGACAAAGATTATGAAAAAAGCAGTTACATTATTAGGTATCGGAGCAATGTTATTTGGAGTTATGACAACTGACGCTCTAGCAAAAGAATACAAATTAAAAATGGGAATGGTTGCAGGAACTTCATCTAACGAATATAAAGGTGCAGAATTCTTCGCAAAACAATTAGCAGAAAAATCAAACGGACAAATCAAATTAGCTTTATACGCTGACGGACAATTAGGAGACGACAGAAGTATGATCGAACAATTATCAGGAGGAGCATTAGACTTCACTTTCGCTGAAATGGCAAGATTCCAATTATTCTTCCCAGAAGCAGAAGTATTCTCTTTACCATATATGATAAAAGACTTTGATCACGTTCATAGAGCAACTTTCGAAACAGACTTTGGTAAAGACTTATTAGAAAAAATCGATTCTCAATTAGGAATTAAAGTTCTTGCTCAAGCATACAACGGAACAAGACAAACAACTTCTAACAGAGCAATCAACTCTATAAAAGATATGAAAGATCTTAAATTAAGAGTTCCTAATGCAAGTTCAAACTTAGACTATGCTAAATATTCAGGAGCAGCTCCTACACCAATGGCTTTCTCTGAAGTTTACTTAGCTCTACAAACAAACTCAGTTGATGGACAAGAAAACCCATTATCAGCAGTTAAAGCTCAAAAATTCTATGAAGTACAACCATACTTAGCTATGACTAACCATATCTTAAATGACCAAGTATACATAGTTTCAAGCATGACTTTAGAAAGCTTACCAGCTGACTTACAACAAGTTGTAAAAGACGCAGCAGTAGCGGCAGCAGATTATCATACAAAATTATTCGTAGATGAAGAAGCAAACTTAAAAGAATTCTTCAAACAACAAGGTGTAACTATTACAGAACCTAACTTAGACGAATTTAAAGCTGCTATGAAACCTGCATATGACAAATATATAGCTAAAAACAAAGCTGTTGGACAAAAAGCAGTTGACGAAATATCAGCACTAGTAAAATAATAAAAGAAACATAAAATTTTATACTTAAATTTATATTTCTAGTGGCTTCTTAGGGGGTCACTAGAAATTTACTATTAGATAAAAAATAAAAAGGTGGGAAAGTTAATGAAAAAATTTGATAAACTTGAGGAATATATAGGAGGAAGTCTTTTCGTAGTTATATTTGCGATTCTTGTATTGCAAGTATTTTTTAGACAAGTTATAAGAACTCCGTTAGTGTGGAGTGAGGAATTAGCTAGACTAATATTCGTTTATGTAGCGATGTTAGGAATTAGTATTGGAATTAGAAAACAACAACATATTTTTATAGATTTTTTATTTACTCGTTTTTCTCCAGTAGTACAAAAAGTAATATTTACTATTAGCCAAATAATAATATTTGCTTGTATTATTTGTATGGGTTGGTTCGGAAAATATCTGGTTGCTAAAAAATGGATATTTGAAATAGTAACTCTTAATGTTTCTTCTGGATGGATGTATTTAGCAATGTACGCAATCTCTTTCTTAATGATGATTCGTTTCTTCCAAGCTTATGCAGACAACTATAAAGAAGGAAAAGTATTTATCCCAACAAAAGTATTTATTGGTTTATTTGTATTAATACTTGTAGGACTTGCTGTAAATCCTGGTATGTTTAGAGCATTAAGCCCAGCAAACTACTTTGATTTAGGAGACAATGCTGGTGTTATAGCAATAATAGCTTGGTTAGTAATAATGTTTGTAGGAGTTCCAGTTGGTTGGTCTCTAATGATAGCAACTATCTTATACTTCAGTATGAGTAGATGGAATGTAGCGATGTTTGCTTCAGCAAAACTTGTTGACAGTTTAAACAGTTTCAGTTTAATCTCAGTTCCATTCTTTATTTTAACAGGAATATTAATGAATGGTGCTGGAATAACAGAAAAAATATTTAACTTTGCAAAAGCAATATTAGGACACTATACAGGTGGTATGGCACATGTTAACGTTGCAGCTTCTCTTATTTTCTCAGGAATGTCAGGATCAGCTATAGCAGATGCTGGAGGACTTGGACAACTTGAAATAAAAGCAATGAGAGATGAAGGATATGGTGATGACCTTTGTGGAGGTATCACAGCAGCATCTTGTATCATCGGACCATTAGTTCCACCAAGCATTTCAATGATTATATATGGAGTTATTGCAAACCAATCTATTGCTAAATTATTCTTGGCAGGATTTGTTCCAGGGGTTTTAACAACTTTAGCTCTTATGGTAATGTGTTATGCTATTTGTAAAAAAAGAGGATACAAAAAAGCTAAAAAAGCAACTTTTAAAGAACAAGTAAAAGCTTTTAAAGAATCTTTCTGGTCATTACTTACTCCAATTATTATAATCGGAGGAATATTTACAGGTAAGTTTACTCCAACAGAAGCAGCTATAATCGCAGCAGCTTACTCAGTATTCTTAGGAGCATTTATTTATAAAGAATTAACTTTAAAATCTTTCTTCGCTCACTGTGTTGAAGCAATGTCAGTTAGTGGAGTTACTTGTTTAATGATCATATCAGTTACATTCTTTGGAGATATGATAGCTAGAGAACAAACAGCAATGAAAATAGCTGAAATCTTTATGCAATATGCACATTCTCCATTAACAGTATTAGTAATGATTAACTTATTACTTCTATTCTTAGGAATGTTTATTGATGCTTTAGCATTACAATTCTTAGTATTGCCAATGTTAATACCAGTAGCAGCAGAAGTTGGAATAGATTTAATATTCTTTGGAGTTATGACAACTCTTAACATGATGATAGGAATTTTAACTCCTCCAATGGGAATGGCTTTATTCGTTGTTGCTCAAGTTGGAAAAATGTCAGTTTCAACAGTTACAAAAGGTGTTCTACCATTCTTGGTACCAATATTCTTAACACTTGTATTTATAACGGTATTCCCAGAAATAGTTACATTCTTACCATATTTAATATTAGGTAAATAGTGAGGTCTGAAATGAAAAAAATAGTAGGAATAGATATTGGTGGAACAATGATAAAATACGCTTTACTTTCTTTAGAGGGAGATATCCTTAAAAAAGGTGAAATTCCTACTGAAGCATCTAAAGGTGTAGAAAATCTGTTTATAAATATTTCTAAAGTCATAGAGGATTATTTAGATGAGGAGATTTTAGGAATAGCAGTTTCTGGAACAGGTCAAATAGATGGAAGCATTGGGAAAGTTATAGGAGGAAATCCTATAATTCCTGGTTGGATAGGAACAAATTTAGTAGAAAGATTAGAAGAAAAATTTAATCTGCCAGCAGTTCTTGAAAATGACGTAAACTGTGCCGCTCTTGGAGAAAAATGGATAGGGGCTGCCAAAGGAAAAAGAGATTTCTTATGTCTTACAATAGGAACTGGAATTGGTGGAGGAATTGTTTTAAATGATGAACTTTTAAGAGGAGATACTTGTGTAGCAGGAGAGTTCGGACATATTCAAATAGAAAAAAATGGTAGACAATGTCTATGTGGTAAAAAAGGTTGCTATGAAAGATATGCTTCGGCTACGGCTTTAGTTACAATGGTAAAAGAAAAATATGGTAAAGAGTTAAATGGAAAACAAATCTTTGACCTATATCATTCTGGAAACCAAATTATAATTGATGTTGTAGAGGAATGGATAGATTATTTAACAGATGGTTTAAGCACTCTATCTTATATATTTAATCCATCTCTTATAGTTATTGGTGGTGGGGTAACAAAACAAGGTGATTATCTTCTTGATAAAATAAATAAAAGTCTAGATGGAAAAATTGGCGAAAATTATAAGAAAAACCTTCAAATAAAATTTGCTGAATTAGGAAATGATGCTGGACTTATCGGAGCCACATATTTATTATTAAAAAAATTAAACAGAATATAATATATAGGAGGCAATCCAATGAATAGATTAGAAGAAGTTAAAGGAAAATTAATAGTTTCTTGTCAAGCACTTCCAGATGAACCATTACACAGTTC
>NZ_JADYTX010000026.1 GCF_021531475.1 Fusobacterium perfoetens
ATGCCAAAAGTAGAAGCATGTGCAAAAATGATAGACGAAGCAATGAAAAAATTCTTCTAATCAATTGAGTAAAAATATAACAAACACAAAATAAATTATATGAGTATTTAAGAGGGATAAAATTTTATCCCTCTCTTTTCCTTTTGTTTCTTATTTATTTTTAAATATATCAACTATAACTTTTTCTGTTTCAATCATTCCTGGTGAAGCGATTTTTCCCATGTTCATCATTGTTTTTTCTGGAGTAGCTCCATTTATTCCATGTACATTAAAAATATATACATTATTCATTGCCATTTCTACAGCCCTAAAAGCTGCATCAACAGCTACTATTCCTTTCATTGTACAACCTTGATTTCCTCCATCGCAAATCATTCCTGTTATTCCAGAAGCCATATTATTAATTATATTAGTAATTTCTTGTAAACCTGCTCCTCTTAAATATCCAAGTCCACAAGCTACCCCTGTTCCTCCAGCTATTCCACAACCACAAAAAGCTGATAATCTTCCAGAATATTCTTTTATATATGTACAAATTAAATAACTTAACATTGTTGCTCTTCTAAGTTTTTCTTCACTTAAGCCTTTTACTTTATACTCTGCTAACAATGGAAGAGTTGTTATTATTCCATGAGCTCCTGAACCTGTTATACTCATTGCTGGTTTACTAAGTCCTATAACTCTAGCTTCTATAGCCCCATTACATATAAGTTGTGCTGTATTTAGTGAGTTATCTGAAAATATTTTCCCTCCATTCATTTTCAAAAGCTCTTTTACAAAAGTAGTTCTTTCACTATCCAGTCCCTCTTGAAATAACTCCATATTCACTTTATGAGCTTCCATTACAAAAGCTATCTCAGAAATACTAACATTTTCTATATAATCTAGAATATCTTTTACAGTATATCTAGATAAAATGATTTCTTCTGACACTTCTTCTTTTTTATCTAATTCTTTTGAAAATATTTTTTCTCCATTTTTAGAAATCTCAACTATATTAGTATGAGTTCCCTCTATTTTTACGATACAACTATCTTTTTTAGTTTTTACCTCTGTTTCTATAAAAATATCTGAACTAATTCTATCTAATAAAACTTTTATTTTTCCCTCATTTATCAGTTGTTCAGCTTTTTTATTATCATTAATAGTTACATCTTCTAAAGACTCTAAACCTTTTTCAGCTTTTCCAGCTACAACTCCAAGAGCTGCAGCAAAACTATTTCCAACTTCATTGGAGTTTGGTATCCCACAAGTAAAAGCATTTTTATAAATTCCTGAATTTAATTTTACAACTACACTTTCTACTTCTCCCTCTAAATAACTTTTTGCCTTTGCCACAGAAAAAGCTATAGCTCCCGGTTCTGTTACCCCCAAAGCTGGTTTCATATCATCTTTTATTATTCTGGTTAAAATATTCACAATATCCCTCCATATAATATTATTTTAAATTTTTTAAAGCTTTTTCTATTCTTTCCATAGCCTCTTTTACCATATATCTAGGACAAGCTACATTCATTCTTGCAAATCCTTTTCCGTTACTTCCAAAACTTCCACCATCATTCATAGCAACTTTTGCTTCATTTATTAAAAATTCTTGAATTTTATCTTGAGGAATTTTAGTTCCATTAAAATCCAGCCACATTAAATAAGTTCCCTCTGGTTTTACTACTTTTATTTCTGGTAATTTTTCAGCTATAAAGTCTACTACATATTGCATATTTCCGTCTATGTGTAATATTAATTCTTCTAGCCAATCTTCACATTTTTCATAAGCTGTTTCAAAAGCCACTAAGCTAAATGGATTATTTCTTTTTACGTCCATTTGCCCTAAAATATTATCAAACTCTTTTCTCTCTTCTGCTCTTGGGAAAGTAGCAAAAGATGCTTGAAGTCCTGCTAAGTTAAAAGATTTTGTTGGTGAAAATAGTGTTATAGTTATATCTTCTATATCTTTACTTAGTGATGCCATTGGAGTATGTTTATAACCTGGCATTATTAAATCTCTCCAAATTTCATCTGCTAAAATTCTTACATTATATTTTTTACAAAGCTCTCCCATTTTTAATAGCTCTTCTTTTTTCCAAACTCTTCCTACTGGATTATGTGGATTACATAAAATAAATAACTTTACTTCATCTAATGATAATTTTTTTCTAAATCTTCAAAATCTATTGTGTAATATCCTTTTTCATCTTTTACTAATGGATTTTCAACTAATTCTCTTCCATTATCCTTTACTGCTGATGCAAATGGTGGATAAACTGGAGTTTGAATAAGAATTTTATCACTATTTTTAGTTAACATTTTTACAAGTATTGACATACTAGGAACAACACCTGGACTATGAATTAAACTACTTGGAGAAATCTCATATCCAAATCTTTTCTTTAACCATTCTGTTGCTGTTTTATAATATGAATCTGGTCTGTATACATATCCAAAAATCTCTTGTTCAACTTTTTTCTTCATACTTTCTACTATTTCTGGAGCGGCTTTTATATCCATATCAGCAACCCACATAGGTATCAAATCATTTCTTCCGAATTTCATCTCCATTTCAGCCCATTTAGCAGAATGATTTTCACTTCTGTCTATTCTTTCATTAAAATTATATTTCATTTTCCCCTCCTAAAAATCATACATTTTCTTAATCATTTTTACTTCCCTATCAAAATTATACATTCTTTTAAATTATAAATCCAGTATTTTTATTAAATAGGTTTTATAATTATAAATTCCATAAGAAAAAAGCTACTGCAGCAATCTGCAATAGCTTTTTCCCTTATCTTTTTTCTTTTGTATATTTTAACCAATCTTTTTCATTGTTAGCGATTTTAGAAAGATCTATCTCTTCTCTCTCTCCAATTTTTGCTTTAAATTTTTGAATTATCTCTTTTTTCTCTCCATTGATGTCTTCAAATCTTATTGTGATTGTATGTCCAACTCCTTTTATATCAGCAGCACCTTTTTTAAATGCTCTAACTTTTTTAAATGGAGATTTATCAATACTATATTCTATTACTTTAGGAACTTCTTGTCCTTTTTTTCCATTGCTTAATATTACTTTATGAAGTCTTCCTGTCATAAATAACATAATTGATATTAAGATTGTAATTCCTATTACAACTATCCAACTTACTAATCTTTTCATTATTTATCACCCTCTGCCTTCTCAGAATTTCTCTCTAAAGTAGCTCTTCTTTGTTCCTCTTGCTCTTTTTCTCTTATTCTTTGATGTAAAACAAGTGTTAAAGCAACTACTCCATAAGAAACAAATACTCTAAAATATTCTCCTATATAAGCTGAACCCATTAACTCTTTACCAGCATTTGGTGAAACTATAAATAGCATATGGAATAAAAATACTCCACTTATCGCATTGACGATACTTGCTTTTGAAGCATTAGCTCCTCCAACTAAAAGAGCTGCTATTGAGAACATTCCTATTTGCTCGTGGCTGTTGTAAGTATTCATTGTTCCCATATTTTGTAAATATATTATTTGTCCAAAACCTGCTAGTACAGTTGAAATAACTATCGCAATTATTCTTGTTTTATCAACATCTATTCCAGCTGTTTTTGCAACCTCTATATCTTGACCGATAGCTCTCATATCTTGACCTAGTTTTGTTTTTCTAAACCATACAGTAAAAAATCCAAGAACCATTATAATTAAAAATGTAAATACTGGAATTTCTACTCCGCCTATTGAAAATGATAGAAAACTATCTAAAGACTGTCTAATATTTACTAAGTCTATAGCATTTCTAACTCCATATCCTCTTGATAAAAGAAGTTTTTTATCACTTAAAGGTATCACTTTTCCCATACCATATAAAACAACAAGTTGATAAACTCCATTTATAAAAAATCCTAGTATCATAGAAGTTATCATCTCTCTACCTTTAGCCTTATTTAAAATACTTCCTCCCATTATTCCTAAAAGAATTGAAAATGGTATTGAAATTATACTTGCTAAAAATATTCCCTGCATTCCTACTATTTGCCAATCTGTTATAAATATCAAAGCTATTTGACCTGCCATAGCTCCAAGAACTATTCCAAAGTTAAGTCCCATACCTGCTACAACTGGAATTAAAAGTGATAACACTAAAAATAAATTTCTAGAAAATCTTTGCACTATTTCTTGCATTGTTGAAACAAATCCTAATCCTGAAAGTGGAAAAGCTATAACTATTAATGTTAGCATTAGGATAGGTACTAAATTACTAATTAAAGATTTTTTTAAATTGCTATTCATCTTATCTTTCCCCCTTTCTAGTTAAAGCATAAAGTATCATTCCATTTGATACTATTATTCTTATAGTTTCTGACATATCTGTTTTTATAACTGCATTTACTACACTTGGTGTCATTGTAAGTATTCCTTGAAATAAAAAAGTCCCAACTATTACATTTACAATTGTAGCTTTATTAACTGAAGCCCCTCCAATTAATATTGCAGCTATAGCAGGAAACGCCATATAAAAAGGTGCTAAATAAAGTTGAACAAATCCAAAACTTTGTTGATAGATTACTATTCCCACTGCCGCTAAAACACTTGAAAATATTACAGATTTTATTCTTTCCTTATCTATATTTATTCCTGTTGCTTTAGCAAATTTTTCATTAGTTCCAACAGCTTTCATTGCAAGTCCTGATCTAGTTCTAAAATATATCCATATTATTCCAGCTATCACAGTAAAAATTAAAAGTTCCCCAACTGGAAAATTTCCAAGATTAATATGTAAAGTTTTTTCCAATACTCTATGCCAATAGTTTTCAACACTGACAGTTGTACGAAGTCCTTCTCCACCATATGCCCAAATCATATCAGCACTTTTAAATGGAAGAATAAGCCACATTATACACATTAAAGCAACTGAAGAGAATCCTATATAAGTTGCTATCATCATCTCTCCACCTTTTACTTTATTTAATATCAAACCATAAAGCCAACCAAATATCACTCCAAAGAAAGCTCCCACAAGTATTGCAACTAAAAATCCTCCTATTCCTACAAGTCCCATCTCTATACTTATAACAGCTCCTAAAAGTCCAGCTTCAACTCCTAATGGCATACCAAAGTTTAATCCTGTTCCAGCTTGTATCATTGGAACTAATGATAAAACAAGCACAACATTCATTCCAAATCTTACAAAAGTGTCTCCTAAAGCTGATTTTAAATCCAAACCTATAAAAGGACAAGCCACATACATACTTAGTAGAAACAGACCTATTATTATTCTTGGCCAACCAAATTTCTCAATATATTTATTTATATTCATTATTTACTTCCTCCTACTCCAGTCATATATTTACCAAACTCTATAATATTAGCTTCTGGTGATAATACTCCTGCCACTTTTCCTTCATTTATTACTGCTATTCTGTCGCAAACAGATCTTAATTCTTCCACTTCAGAAGAAGTAATTATTATAGTTGTACCTTTCTTTTGATTATATTCTTTTAAAATATCCAAAACTAATTTTTTAGCTCCAACGTCTATTCCCCTTGTTGGTTCTGATACAAACATAAGTTTTGGATCCATTGTAAAAGCTTTTGCTAAACATACTTTTTGTTGGTTTCCTCCACTTAGCTCATGTACTTTTTGCTTAGAGCTCATACATCTTATTTCTAATTGATCAATATATTTTTTTGCATTTTCTTCTATAGCTTTTTCATCAGAATATTTTATGCACCCAAAAAGTTTTTTTAGGAACATCTCTTTTATTTGAATTGCTGGATAAGCAATATTCATCTCTATTGATTTATCTAATAAAAGTCCTACACCTTTTCTATCTTCTGACACAAAAAACATTCCTTTTTTTAATGGATCTTCAGGGTCATTTATTTTTATCTCTTCGCCATCAAATTTAACTGAACCTGTTGAATAATAAAGTCCCATTACTCCATTAGCAACTCCTATTTTTCCTTGTCCAGCCATTCCAGCAAGTCCTAAAATCTCCCCTCTTCTAACTTTTAAATTAAGATTTTTTACTGTTTCTCCTGGCATATCCACACAAAGATTTTTTATATCTAAGATTGCTTCTGAATCATCTACTTTTAATTTATGTTCTTCATTGTGAACTTCTTCTGTTTCTTCTATTTTTCTTCCTATCATCCATTGAGTTATCTCATCAACATTTGTTTCTTTAGCTGGTACAGAGTTTATCATAACCCCATCTCTTAAAACTACAACTTTATCACAAGCATCTATTATTTCATTTAATCTATGAGTGATAAATATTATTGCAATTCCCTTTCTAGAGAGATTTTTTATTGTGCTAACTAAAACTTCAGCTTCACTTTCTGTCAATACCGCAGTAGGTTCATCTAAAACCAATAATTTTATTTTTTCTCTTTCTATCTCTCTTGCAATCTCTGTAAATTGCATATGAGCTACTGGCATTTGTTGAATATATTCTTCATCATCTATTGTAATTCCTAGTTGGTTAATTGCCCCTTGAGCTCTTTCTTTTGTTTTGCTTTCATCTATTACTTTTATTCTTTCACCAAATAATAACTCTAATAAACTTTGTTTTGTAGTTTCTCTATTAAGAACTATATTTTCTCCAGCAGAAAAACCAGGAATTAATGAAAATTCTTGGTGAACCATTCCAATACCAGATACTAAAGCATCAAAAGGACTATTAAAATTAACTACCTCATCTTCTAGCCTAACTTCTCCGTTATATCCTCCTGTTTCTTTTATAACAGGCATACCGAAGATTATTTTCATAAGAGTAGATTTTCCAGCTCCATTTTCTCCTACAAGCCCTACTATCTCTCCCTCTTTTATTTCTAAATTTATATCTTTTAAAACTATATTCTCTCCAAAAGATTTTGATAGATTAGATATTTTCAGTAATGTTTTACTCATTGACCTCCACCTTTCAACTTTTAAAATATACTAAATAAAATCTCACTAAATTTTATTTAAAATATTTTAAAAAATATGACAAATATAGAAAATCTATATTTGTCATATTCATCATTTTCTATTATTTTTTACTATTTAACACTAAAGTATTTTTCAGGTACTTCTAAACCTGTCATACCTAAATATCCTTTACCAAATACATAAGTATCTTGATATATTAATATGAAGTTATCTCTCTCTACTCCGTCACTATCAACAAAGTAACTTCCGTTCCATCCAGCTCCCGGTGTATTAGCTTTTAATGAATCCATCACAGCATCAAAGTCTAACATTTCTGATTTTCCTTCAACTACATTTACTGCGTGGTCAGCTAATGCTTGAGCTCCTGCAAAGTTGTAAGAGTATGCCCAAGTTCCCATTCTTCCACCAGCACCTTTATCAACTACTGCTTTTTCTACTTTTGCAAGTATTTTTGGCCAATTTCCTCTTTCATCTTCAGAGAATTTTATTCCTAAAGCTCCAGGGTATCCCATTGTTGGAGATGGTAAATCTGCTTCTACAAAGTATCCTCCCTCTTCAGCAACTCTTTTTAATAGTGGCTCTGTATGAGCATCGTTTGTACAGAAGAAAGCAGTTTCTTTTCCATATTGTTTTAACCAGTTAGGAACTTGCTCTAAAATATATTGTTGTGCTCCTGCTACTCCAACATCACTTACTGGGTCTGGAGCAGATACTTCATAGAATCCCATTCCTAAATCTTTTGCTGCTTCTTTCATTATATTTCTTCTTCTTGACATCATTTCGTAGCTTAAATGTCTTGGGAAAGAAACGTGAACAAAGTTTTTAGCTCCCATATCCTTCGCTGCTTTTACCATTAAATATCCTCTAGCTATTGAGTCTGGATATAGAGTTAAATCTGTAACATCAGCTACCATTTCTGGATCTTCGTGTGGATTATTTGCTAATAAAACAATATCAGGTCTTTTATCTCTAACTCTTCTGAATGCTTCCACTGTTCCAGGAATTGCTTCTGTCATAATTATAGCTTTCATTTTTGGGTCATCAGCAAGAGAAGTTATTTGAGTTATAGTTGTTTCCATCTCCTGCATAAAGTTATCTGGATAAGTTAGATGTATAACTTTTCCTCCTTTGTCAGCTCTACCATATTTTTCCATTACAGCTTCTGCTCCTCTTAAAGCATCTTCAGATTGAGATACTGTTCCACTTAATACACCTATATGATAGTCAGCTTCTGAAAATGAAATGGCAGACATTCCCATTAATAAACAACTAAACAATACTTTTTTCATATTTCCCTCCTTAACGACCCCATTTTTTTATTTTTTGTTTTATTTTATAGTATCACTGTATCTATTTCACAAACAGTTTTGTTGTGAGATATTATACTCTTTATTTTCTTAATTGTCAATTTTTTTTAGTGGCTTATTTTTCTAAATTTTATATCACATCATTTCATTTAGTCTCATATTTTATATAATTTTAAAACTTTTAATTTGATTATTTTTTTATAAAATTGCCATTTTTATTACTTAATTAAACGATATTCATTTTTTAGATAACATATATTTATTTTTTATATTTTTTATTTTTTTATTCTAAAATTTATGATTTTTTATAAAAATATATTAAAATATAAAATTTTTTGTTTTTTCACATAATAAAGTTTTTTTACAATCTAACTTTTTTAATATTTTTATTTTTTATCATTATATTTTATTCTATCCAAACTATAATTTTAAATTTTTCACTCTATTTTAAAATGTCATTTATTTTTTTTATAATTAATATCATCTTTATTTATACTAAAGGACTATTTTTTTAATATAGTAAAAATATTTTTTTCTTTTATAATTCAAATAAAAATATAATTTAATAATAAATTTCCTACATTTTAATAAAAAAAATTAAAAATTTTTCTTGCTTTTTTGTTTATTTTGTTTTATACTTACCTCAACAAATAAAAAACGAATTTAAAAAGGAGGAAGAATATGTCTTTAATACTTAGCATAATATTTGTCATATGTATAATACTGATTATAATAAAAAATACAATCAAATATGCAGATGTTTATTGTTAGGGAAAATTTCGGTCATATTCTGTCGCTTCTATTTAAAATAAATTTTGTATAGTTTAAACTAAAATTTTAAAGGATTTTTTAGATTAAACTTTAATTTTCAGGAATGTGATTTTTAATATTAGAAGATTTTGGGATAACCTAACAAGGTTGTCCTTTTTTTATAAAAAAATTTTTAATTGAAATTTTAAATATATTAAGGGAGGGATTTTTATGAAAAAACTAAATACTTTTTTAATGGGTGCTTCTTTATTTCTTGTAGCTTGTGGGGGAACAAAAGAAAATTCTACTGATTCTAACGTTATGAAAGTTGGAGGAATTGGACCTTTAACAGGACCTCTTGCTATCTATGGTGTAAGTTCTACAAATGGTTCTAAACTTGCTATGGAAGAAATCAATAAAAACGGTGGAATTCTTGGAAAACAAGTTGAATACATTGTTCTTGATGAGAAAGGAGACTCTACAGAGGCTGTTACTGCTTACAATAGATTAGTTGATGAAGGAGTTGTAGCTCTTATTGGAGATATCACTTCTAAACCATCACTTGCTGTTGCTGAAGTTGCTGCCCAAGATAATCTTCCTATGATTACTCCAACAGGAACTCAATTTAATATTACTGAAGCTGGAGCAAATGTATTCCGTGTATGTTTTACTGACCCTTATCAAGGTGTCGTTCTTGCAAACTTTGCTAAAAATAACTTAAATGCAAAAACTGTAGCTGTTGTAGTTAATAACTCAAGTGACTATTCTGATGGAGTTGCAAAGGCATTTGTTGAACAAGCTGAAAAACTTGGTTTAAAAGTTGTAGCCAAAGAGGGATATTCTGATGGAGATAAAGATTTCAGAGCTCAACTTACAAAAATTCTTCCAACTAATCCTGATGTTCTTGTAGTCCCAGATTATTATGAACAAGTAGCTTTAATTACTGTTCAAGCTAGAGAAGTTGGACTAAAATCTACTTTCATCGGTCCTGATGGTTGGGACGGAGTATCAAAAACTCTTGACTCTAGTGCTTATGGAGCTGTAGAAAATTCATATTTCACTAACCATTATTCATTACAAGATACTTCTCCAAAAGTTCAAAATTTCTTAAAAGCATATAGAGAAACTTATAATGAAGATCCTTCTGCTTTCTCTGCTTTATCATATGATGCTGCTTATATGTTAAAAGCTGCAATGGAAAAAGCTGGTTCTACTGATAAACAAGCTGTAGTGGATGCTCTTAAAACTCTTGATTATGATGGTGTAACAGGACATTTAACATTCGATAAAAAAAATAACCCTGTTAAAGCTGTTACAGTTTTAAAAATTGTAAATGGTGAATACACATTTGACTCTGTTGTGGAACCTACTAAATAGATAATAATTATGTTAGGAATAGAGCTGAAAATAAAATATAATTTTACTCTCAGCTCTCCTACTTTAAATAAATTTTTAAGGAGAGAAATATGGAATTTTTACTTCAAATTATAAATGGTTTACAGATAGGAAGTATCTATGCTCTTATATCACTTGGATATACAATGGTTTATGGTATTGCTCAATTGATTAACTTTGCTCACGGAGATATTATTATGGTAGGAGCATATGTTTCTCTTTTCAGCATTCCAGCTTTTGCAAGAATGGGATTACCCGTATGGCTTACTATGATACCAGCTATTTTTATTTGTGTTCTTTTAGGTATGCTTACAGAAAGAATAGCTTATAGACCTCTTAGAAATTCTCCAAGAATTTCCAATCTTATTACAGCCATAGGAGTAAGTCTATTCTTAGAAAATCTTTTTATGAAATTATTTACTCCAAATACAAGACCTTTCCCAAAAGTTTTCACTCAACCTCCTTTGACTTTTGGAGGACTTCATTTAAACTTTGGAACTGTGGTTACTATTGCAGTAACACTTGTTCTTTCTATGGGATTACAATATTTTATGAAAAAAACAAAATATGGTAAAGCGATGCTTGCTACGAGCGAGGATTATGGAGCAGCAAAACTTGTTGGAATAAATGTAGATCACACTATCCAACTTACATTTGCAATAGGAAGTGGACTTGCTGCAGTCGCTGCTGTTCTTTATGTAGCTTCTTATCCACAAGTTCAACCTCTTATGGGGTCTATGCCAGGAATTAAGGCATTTATTGCTGCTGTTCTTGGAGGAATTGGAATTCTTCCAGGAGCTGTATTAGGAGGATTTATTCTTGGAATAGTTGAAAGTCTTACAAGGGCATATCTTTCTTCTCAACTTGCAGATGCTTTTGTTTTTGCAATATTAATTATTGTACTTTTAGTAAAACCTACTGGTATTTTAGGTAAAAATATAAGAGAAAAAGTATAGGAGGAGTTTTAAATTATGGATAAATATAAAAAATTAAGTTATATATTTACTCTTGTACTGGTTTTAGTACTTTATGCAGTTATTGGTGGACTTATTGGTCTAGGAATAATCTCAAGATATCAGACAGGTATATTAATTATCATTTGTATCAATATTATTTTAGCTGTTAGTCTTAATATTACAGTTGGTTGTCTTGGACAGATTACAATTGGTCATGCTGGTTTTATGTCTGTGGGAGCTTACGCTGCTGCACTTTTCTCAAAATCAGGAATTATTGACGGAATTCCTGGATATATTTTAGCACTTATTATTGGAGGAATAGTTGCTGGTATAATTGGAGTTATCATAGGTATTCCAGCTTTAAGACTTAACGGAGATTATCTTGCAATAATTACATTAGCCTTTGGAGAAATTATAAGAGTTTTAATAGAATATTTTAAATTTACTGGTGGAGCTCAAGGACTTCGTGGAATTCCACGCACAAGTAGCAGTTTTACGATAATTTATTTTGTGACAATTATTTCTGTTGTGATAATGTTTTCTCTTATGACTAGCCGCCATGGACGTGCTGTTTTAGCTATCCGTGATGATGAAATAGCTAGTGGAGCATCTGGGGTAAATACTACTTATTACAAAACATTTGCATTTACAGTATCAGCTATCTTTGCAGGTGTTGCTGGGGCAGTTTATGCTCATCATTTAGGAATTTTAGGGGCAAAACAATTTGACTTCAATTACTCAATCAACATTCTTACAATGGTTGTTCTTGGAGGAATGGGAAGTTTTACAGGTTCTATTCTTTCTGCTATTGCCCTTACTATTCTACCAGAAATTCTTCGTGGATTTTCTGATTATCGTATGATTATTTATTCATTACTTTTAATTCTAACTATGATATTCCGTCCAACTGGTTTATTTGGACGTAAGGAATTTCAAATCACACCAATTATCAGAAAATTTGTAAAGAGCAAGGAGGAGAAAAAAGATGAATAGCGATAAAGTAATACTTAGTGCAAAATACATCTCAATCACCTTTGGTGCATTAAAAGCTGTAACAGATTTTAATCTTGAAATAAAGGAAAATGAACTTGTTGGTCTTATTGGTCCAAACGGAGCTGGAAAAACGACTGTCTTTAATATTTTGACAGGAGTTTATTCTCCTACAAGTGGAAAATATCAGTTCAATGGAGAAAATATTACAAAAACTCCTACATACAATCTTGTAAAAAAAGGACTTGCTAGAACCTTTCAAAACATAAGACTTTTTAAATATCTATCTGTTCTTGATAATGTTCTTGTAGCAAATAATTTTAATATGAAATATGGTATTTTAAGTGGTATTTTCCGTTTTCCAAATTATTGGAAAGAAGAAAATGAGGCAAAAGAAAAAGCAATGAAACTTTTAAAAATATTTGATCTTGATGGATATGCTGATACTGCAGCTGGAAATCTTCCATATGGAAAACAAAGAAAGCTTGAAATTGCCCGTGCTATGGCAACAAATCCAAAACTTCTTTTACTTGATGAACCTGCAGCTGGTATGAATCCCACTGAAACTGAAGAACTTATGAATACTATTCGTTTAATAAGAGATCGCTTTAATATTGCAATTCTTTTGATTGAACACGATATGAAACTTGTTCTTGGAATCTGTGAAAGATTGGTAGTTCTTGATCATGGAAATATTATTGCATCTGGAAAGCCTGTAAATGTAATCAATGATCCTGCAGTTATTACAGCTTATCTAGGGCAAGAGGAGGAATAATTTTATGGAAAATAAAACAATGCTTGAAATAAAAGATTTACATGTTTATTATGATAATATTCACGCTCTTAAAGGTGTTTCTTTAAAAGTAAAAGAGGGAGAAATTGTTTCTCTTATCGGAGCTAATGGAGCTGGAAAAACTACAACTTTACAAACCATTTCTGGACTAATTTCTTCTAGAGAGGGAAAAATTGTTTTTCATGGAAAAGATATTACAAAAGAAAAGCCTCACTTAATATGTCAGGCTGGAATTGCACAAGTTCCAGAAGGAAGAAGAATTTTTACAAAATTAGCTGTTAAAGATAATTTAAAGTTGGGAGCATTTACAGTGAATGATACTCCTGAAAATCTTGAAAAGGACAGAGCAAAATTCTATAAAAATTTTCCTAGAATGTCTGAAAGAAAAAATCAGATGGCAGGTACACTTTCTGGAGGAGAACAACAGATGCTTGCAATGGGTAGAGCTATTATGAGTAGACCAAAACTTCTTATTTTAGATGAGCCATCTATGGGACTTTCTCCTTTATTTGTTAAAGAAATATTCTCAGTAATCAAAAAATTAAGAGATGACGGAGTTACTATTCTGCTTGTTGAACAAAATGCAAAAATGGCTCTTTCCATAGCCGATTATGCTTATGTTATTGAAACTGGAAAGATCACTCTTGAGGGAAAAGCACAAGATTTATTAAATAATCCTGAAATTAAAAAAGCTTATCTTGGAGCTTAAAAGAAAATATTATAAAAAAATTGAAAGGGGAAAACTCCTCTTTCAATTTTTTATTATTATAATAATTTTTCTGCTACTTTTACTTTCATTAAAGCATCTTGAAGAGATTTTTGAGCTAACATAATTTGTTTATCTTCATTTAATTTCTTCAATTTTTCTTGAGCTAATTGAACTTCTCTTTTAGCAGTTTCTATATCTATTTCTTCTGGAAGTAGAGCTTCATCTACTATTATTACAACTTTATTGCTATTTACTTCAATAAATCCATTTGAAATATAATATTTTACTTCATTACCTTTTTCTATTCTGACTTTTATCTCCTCAGGTTTTAATCCAGCTACAAATGGAGCGTGATTTGGTAAAATTCCCATATCTCCCTCTGTAGTTCTAACCTTTAAAAACTCAATGTCTTGAGAAAATTTTTTTCCAATAGGAGTTACTATTTCAAGTCTAAAGTTTGCCATAATTATTCAGCTCCCTTCAATAACTCTCTTCCTTTAGCAACTGCTTCTTCTATTGTTCCAACATATAAGAATGCTTGTTCTGGTAAATCATCATATTTACCTTCTAGGATTTCTTTAAATCCTCTAACAGTTTCTTTTATAGGAACATATTTTCCTTGCATTCCTGTAAATTGTTCTGCAACTGTAAATGGTTGAGAGAAAAATCTTTCGATTTTTCTAGCTCTTGAAACAGCTAATTTATCTTCGTCAGACAACTCGTCCATTCCTAAGATTGCAATGATATCTTGTAATTCTTTATATCTTTGAAGTACAGCTTGAACTTCTCTAGCTACTTGATAATGTTCTTTTCCAACTATCTCAGGATCTAGTGCTTTAGATGTTGAATCTAATGGGTCAACTGCTGGATAGATTCCAAGTGATGCTATTCTTCTTGAAAGAACTGTTGTAGCATCTAAGTGAGAGAATGTTGTTGCTGGTGCAGGGTCTGTTAAGTCGTCTGCTGGTACATATACAGCTTGAACTGATGTGATTGATCCTGTTTTTGTAGAAGTAATTCTTTCTTGTAAAGCTCCCATTTCTGTAGCTAGGTTTGGTTGGTATCCAACTGCTGATGGTGTTCTTCCAAGTAGAGCTGATACTTCTGATCCAGCTTGTGTAAATCTGAATATATTATCTATAAATAAAAGAACGTCTTGTCCCTCTTTATCTCTAAAGTTTTCTGCAATAGTAAGTCCTGTAAGTCCTACTCTAAGTCTTGCTCCAGGTGGCTCATTCATTTGTCCATATACAAGAGATGTTTTTGATAAAACTCCTGACTCAGTCATTTCGTTATAAAGGTCTCTACCTTCTCTTGTTCTTTCTCCAACCCCTGCAAAAACAGAAAGTCCTCCATGTCCTTTTGCTATATTGTTAATAAGTTCCATTATAAGAACTGTTTTTCCTACTCCAGCTCCTCCGAATAGTCCTATTTTTCCCCCTTTGATATATGGAGCTAATAAGTCTATTACTTTTATTCCAGTTTCAAATATCTCAACTTCAGTTCCTTGAGATTCGAAATCTGGTGCTGGTCTATGAATAGGAAGTTTCTCTTCTGTAGTTATTGGTCCGTTATTATCAACAGGTTGTCCTAATACGTTTAGGATTCTTCCAAGAACAGCTTTTCCTACTGGTACTGTTATTGGAGCTCCTGTATCTATAACTTCCATACCTCTTTGTAATCCGTTAGTATCATCCATTGCTATTGTTCTTACCATATTATTCCCAATGTGTTGGGCAACTTCAAGAACTAATTCTTTATCTCCATTTTGTACTTTTAGAGCATTGTATATCTTAGGTAAGTTGTCTTTAAATAGAATATCTACTACTGGTCCTATTACCTGTGTAAGAACTCCTCTATTTTCCAATTTGTTAACCTCCCTGTTATTTGGTTTGTTATTTAAGAGCAGGTGCTCCTCCAACAATCTCTGTTATCTCTTGAGTTATTGCAGCCTGTCTTTCTCTGTTATATTGTAAATTCAATTCTTTCATCATTTCTTCTGCATTGTCGTTTGCACTCTTCATAGCATTTTTTCTAGCTGAATGCTCACTAGCTGTATTTTCTAACATTGCTTGATATAATTCTATATTTATATATTTTGGCAATAAATCAGATAAAACAGCTTCTGCATCTGGCTCAAAAATATATGACATATTTTTGTTTGTTTCTACTCTTTCAATAGGAATTATTTTCTTAGCCAAAAGATCACTTCTTAGAGCTGAAATAAATTTATTGTAAACTAAATAAACTTCGTCAAATATTTCAGAATAATAATATTCTACAATATTTTCACTTATCTCTTTAGCTTTATCATAAATTGCTTCTGGCACAATTTGAGTATATTCAGCTTTTATGTCATAGCCTCTTTTTGAACAATACTCTTTTCCTTTTTTACCAATAACAATAACTGATATTTTTTTATCTTTGTTGTTTTCTTCTACTTCTTTTAATTTTTTTAGAGTCATACTGTTAAAACTTCCACAAAGTCCTCTGTCAGAAGTCATAACTATGATACCTATCTTTTTAACAGTTTCTCTCCCATCAAAAAGAGGGTGTTTTTCTGCTTTTATTCCAGCAGCAATATTTGACATTATTCCGTGAATACTTTCTGAATAATCACGAGATTTCAAAACTTTCTCTGAAAACTTTTTAAATTTTGTAGTGGAAACAACTTCCATAGCTTTTGTTATTTGGTGAGTAGACTGTACACTTTTTATTCTACTTTTTATTTCTTTAGAACCAGCCATATGCTCACCTCTTTTTATTTAATATATGATTTTTTAAATTCAGTTATTGCATCTGATATTTTCTTTTCTAATTCCTCATCAAGAGCTTTTTTCTCTCTTATTGTTTTTAATATATCTGTTGTATTTTTTAATTCTTTTATTAATGATACTTCAAAATCTAGAACTTTATCAACAGGAATATCATCAAAGAAACCTTTAGTTACTGCGTAGAAAGATATTACTTGTTCTTCTACTGGGTAAGGTTTGTTTTGAGGTTGTTTTAACATAGCCATTATTCTATGTCCTCTTTCTAATTGAGCCTTAGTTGATTTATCTAGGTCTGATCCAAATTGAGCAAATGTTAAAAGCTCTGTATATTGTGCAAGTTCTAGTTTAACTTTTGCAGCAACTTGTTTCATAGCTTTTATTTGAGCTGCTCCTCCAACCCTTGATACAGATATACCTGCGTCGATAGCTGGTCTGAATCCTGAGTTGAATAGTTGTGAATCAAGGAATATTTGTCCGTCTGTAATTGATATTACGTTTGTTGGAATGTATGCTGCTACGTCTCCAGCTTGTGTTTCAATGATAGGTAAAGCTGTTATAGAACCTCCACCTAATTCATCAGAAAGTTTTGCTGCTCTTTCAAGAAGTCTTGAGTGTAGATAGAATACGTCTCCAGGATATGCCTCTCTTCCAGGTGGTCTTTTTAATAGAAGGGACATTTCTCTATAGGCAACAGCATGTTTTGTAAGGTCATCATATACTATTAATACATGTTCCCCTTTGTCCATAAAATATTCTCCCATAGCAACTCCTGCATATGGTGCCATATATTGTAATGGTGCTGCTTCAGAAGCTGTAGCTGCTACTATTGTAGTATATTCCATAGCTCCTAAATCTTCTAATTTTTTATAAATTTGAGCTACTGTAGATCTTTTTTGTCCAATAGCTACATAGATACATTTTACTCCTGTACCTTTTTGGTTAATGATAGCGTCAACTGCAACAGCAGTTTTTCCTGTTTGTCTATCTCCAATTATAAGTTCTCTTTGTCCTCTACCAATAGGAACCATTCCGTCAATTGATTTTATTCCTGTTTGTAGTGGTTCAAATACTGGTTTTCTTGATATTATTCCTGATGCTTTTCTTTCAAGTTCCATGTATTTAACAGGAGTGATTTCTCCTTTTCCGTCAATAGGTTCTCCTAAAGCGTTAACTACTCTTCCTAAAAATTCTTCACCAGCTGGTATTGAAACTATTCTACCAGTTGATTTTACTTCGTCTCCCTCTCTGATTTGAGAGAAATCTCCGAATATAATAACCCCTACGTTATTTTCTTCTAGGTTAAGTACCATTCCCATTATTTTGTTAGGGAATTCTAGTAACTCTCCAGCTTTTGCATCGCTAAGTCCATAAACTCTGGCAATACCGTCTCCTACTTCCAATACAGATCCTGAAGTTTTAATATCAAGGCTTTTTTTATAGTTTTCTATTTCAGTTTTTATAATATTACTAACCTCTTCTGGTCTGATTCTCACCTAATACACCTCCAATATGTGTATGTTAATTTTGTTTAGCCAATGTTGATAGTTGAGTTTTAATAGTTCCATCTATTATTTTATCTCCTATTTTTAGGATTCCTCCACCTATTATTGACTTATCTACATTTACTTTAATATTTACTTTTTTCTTTGTACTCTTTTCCAAATTAGCTACAAGTTTAGCTTTTTGAGCTTCAGTAAGTTCCATAGCAAAAGTAGCTTCTACATCTAAAATTTGATTTTTTGCATAATATATTTTTAGATATTCTGCCACAATCTCTCTTATATCAGAAACTCTTCCCTTATCTAATAGATAAAATAATATGTTTTTTACCTCTTGAGATTCATCAACAAAAATTTTATCTAAAAAGCTCTTTTTCTCTTCCAATGAGATTAATGGGTGGTCTATAAGATTTTTAAACTCTTTATCTTTTAGATACATTTCCATTAAACTGTTAAGTGCTTCGTATATCTCTTGTAAATTATTATTAGATTCTCCTACAGAAAAGATAGCTTCTGCATATCTTCTTCCGACTTTATTGTCTGCCATTATAGTTCTCCCATTTCATCTATAAAGTTATCTACAAGAGCACTTCCTTTTTTAGAATCTAATTTTTCGTTTATGATTTTTTCAGCAAGTTGGATAGCAAGTTTTTGCATTTCTTCTTTTACTTCTTTTCTTGCTCTTTCTTTCATTTTTACAACTTCTATTTCAGCACTTTTAAGCATTTTATCTCTTTGGAATGTAGCACTTTTTATTATTTCTTCTCTTCTTTCATCTGCTTTTTTCTCAGCATTTGTAATTATTTCATGAGCTTCATCTTTAGCTTCTCTTAATATTATTTTAGCCTTTTCTATTTCAGAATTAGCTATTTCTCTATCTTTTTTAGCTTCCTCTAAATCTCCTGATATTTGTTCTCTTCTCTCTTTTAAGATTTTAGCTAATGGTTTTTTAAAGAATTTATTAAACACAACTACTAAAATAAAGAAGTTTATTATTTGCCAAAACATATTGATATCAATTGAAATAGCGGGCATTGTTTGTGCTGCCAAAATGCTCCCTCCTTTCCATTTTTAAAATATCAATTCATTAGTTTGCTAACATTGATATAAATGGATTTGCATATAGTAATATCATTGCAACAACTAGAGAGTAAATACCTGTTGACTCAGATATCGCTTGTCCTAAAATCATTGTAGAAATTATATCTCCTTTAGCTTCTGGTTGTCTTGCTACAGCTTCTACTGCTTTACCAGCTGCATAACCTTCTCCAATCCCTGGTCCTAATCCAGCTATCATTGCACATCCTGCACCTACTGCTGACGCTGCTAAAACTACTGTTTTTGCTAATAACATATCCATATTGTTTTACCTCCTAAAATTTTTATTTTTTATATTAATTATTTACCAACTCATTAGGCTCAGAATCACCTAATGCTCCTTGTATATGTACAAGGGCTAGCATTGTAAATACAAAACTTTGTACCGCTCCACTGAATAAGTCAAAATATAAATGAAGTGGTGCTGGTATTACTGCTGGAACAGCTTTATATAAAAGTCCTAATATAACCATTCCTGCGAACATATTTCCAAACAATCTGAAAGACATATTTACTGGTTTAGCTAACTCTCCAATTATATTAAGTGGTAATAATATTGGTACTGGTTCTGTAAAACCTTTAAAATATCCTAACACACCTATCCTTGATATATTAGTTCCAACAAATACTATTGTTGTCAATAAAGCTAATCCAACTGTAGTATTCAAATCTGCTGTTGGAGCTCTAAAAGCTGGAGCTAATACCATTCCTGTGGCATCTTTTGAAAGCCAAGGTATTGGGAAAAACGTTAGAATATTTCCTGTAAATATGAACAGACACAAACAAGAAATAAAACTGAAGTATTTCTTTTTCCATTTACCTATCATCTGATTTATAATTCCGTCTAAGAAATTATATAATGACTCAAGTAAGATTTGTAATTTAGATTCTGGAACTAGCTTCATATTTCTTGTTCCCATCTTAAATAATAAGAATAGGACAAATATACAGAACCAACTTCCTACTACTGTCATTGTAACAGGTAAACCCACTCTTCCATTTCCCATTGCTACCCCTAGAGGTAATTTTTCAAGAAACTCTGGAAGTGGAATGAAAAAAGCTATCTTTGGTCCTTCCACTAGAGGTGGAGTAATAAATGTTACGCTCATAAGAATCTCCTCTCTTTTTTATTTTAAGTACTTATCTTTCCATTTTAAAAGATTTTTATATAAAACCACTAGTAATATATTAAATTTTACATTTAACAAACCTATGGCAGTACCTAACATCATTGCTAAGTCAAAGAAATATGATGCTCCTGCTAAAACCAAAAGATATATAGCATATCTTTTTAGATATCCCAAAACTCCTGATTTAAAATTCGCTCCCTTGATTATACTTGTTTTTACATCTATGTATATCATATAAAAACAAAGGATAGAAACTAAAGAACCCCCAAACATTCCTATATATACTTCTCTACTTCTAATTAAAACTCCATAAATAAGAATTACTAAAGAAGTGATAGTTGAATTTTTTATAATTTTTTTTACCTCTTCCATAATTCTCCTTATTTTTTCATTATCATTCTATAAACGTTATAAAACCCACTTGCTACCCCTAAAAATAAAAAAATTATGAATAGCAACTGGCTTTTAAACAAAAATTTTTCTATTAATTTATAAATTCCTAAAGATACCAATATATTTCCCATTATTGTAAAACCTAAAGTTCCCAATAAGGCAAAATATTTAAAAAAATCTTTATTAAACTTTAACATTTTTATCACTTTTTTATTTATTTTTTAAAATATAAAAATATCTTTTCCCTGCCAAATCTTGATTTTCTTCACATTTCTCCAAAGAAAGACCTGAATTTTTTACACAGTCTTCAATCTCTTTGTAAGTAAATATTCTTTTTTCATAAAACTCATTTAGTCTATCATAAGTTCCATTTTTATTTTTTATAAAATATGAAGCCTCTATCTGATCTAAGTTTTCCTCTTCGTCATAAAAATGCTCCCATATCATTGCAAAATCTTTTCTTGAATCTGCATAAATATCATTTGGAAACATCTTTTCCATAAACTCTCTATCCACTACATCAAAAATATAGATACCATTTTCATTTAAAGAATTTTTTACACTATTAAACAAATCATTTAAATCTTCTAATGAAGTAAGATGATTTACTGTATCGAAAAATGAATAGATTACATCATATTTTTCATTTGTGTCAAACTCTCTCATATCTCCAAGAAATAGAGGAACATTTTTTCCTTTTAGTTTTATCTTAGCTTTTTTTAACATTCCCTCTGAAAGATCTAACCCAGAACATTGATATTTTTCACTAAGTCTTACTAAAGTCTCTCCTGTTCCACAACCTAAATCTAAAATTTTATTTCCTGATTGATTATAATCCTTAATATAACTTTCTAATAAAGAAACCCATTCATTATAATCACAAATTTCCATAAATTTATCATAAACTTTCGAAAAATTTTTATACATAAATATCCTCTATTTTTTATATCTTTTTTATATTATAATAATTTATTTTTTATATGATTAGGTAAAACTTAACATTCCACCTACAATATACCCATTATCTCACAAAATTTTTTATATAGCAAGTTAAATTAAATCTTTTAATTTTTTTATATTAAATTTTTCTTCCTGAAATATCAAATTTTAACCACACTTTTTTATGTAACATATTATCTTTCCACAGTTTCTTTGTCATCAGGTATATCCATTTTGAAATTTTTATAATCCATTGAGTGAGCGTAATTTTTCCCCCATTCTATCAAAGAGGTCAGAATCGGAATTAAACTTTTTCCACATTCGGTTAAAGAATATTCTACCTTTGGTGGTACGACTGGATAAACTTTTCTTGTTATAAGCATATCATTTTCTAATTCTCTCAACTGTCTTGTTAACATTCTTTCATTTATACTAGGAATAAATCTTTTTAAATCGCTGTGTCTTGCTACTCCATTATGATTTATGTAATATAAAATTATTGGTTTCCACTTTCCACCCATTATATCAAGTGTCATTTCAAAATAGCAGTTATATTGTTTTTTTAAATCCATATTCTCCCCTCCTCATATATTATTATAAAAAAAATTTTATTTTTTCTAATATAATATATTTTATAACTTACTGATAAAAAAGTAAATATGGACAAAAAAGACTGTACTTTACTTTAAATGATAATTATTTTATAATTGAAATATACACAATTTTTAAAAAAATAAAATTAAAAATTTTAAAATAAAGATATCTTTTCATTGTTATAATTTAAGGAGGGATAGTTATGAAAAAAGTTTTAATTGTTGGTGGAGTTGCTGGTGGAGCTTCTACTGCCACTAGACTTAGAAGATTAAATGAAGATTTAGAAATAATTTTATTTGAAAAAGGACAACACGTTTCTTTTGCCAATTGTGGTTTACCATATCATATTGGTGGAGTAATTGAAAATAGAGAAAGTTTATTAGTTCAAACTCCTGAAAGTTTAAAAGAAAGATTTAATCTTGATATAAGAGTTAATAGTGAGGTTATCTCAGTAAATTCTCAAGAAAAATCTGTAATGGTTAAAACTAAAAATGGAGAAGAGTACAAAGAATCTTTTGATTATCTTGTATTAGCTCCTGGAGCAAAACCTTTAGTTCCTCCTATTGATGGAATTGGCGGAAAAAATATCTATACTCTTAGAAATGTAACTGACCTTGATAAAATTATGGAAAAAATAAAATCTGTTAAAGAGGCTATTGTTATTGGTGGAGGATTTATCGGAGTAGAAGTTGCTGAAAATCTACAAGAGATAGGTATCACAACAACTCTTATAGAGGCTGCTCCTAATATATTAGCTCCTTTCGACAGCGAGATGTCAAATATTTTAGAGGCTCAGCTTGCAAACAACGGAATTAATCTACTAACAAATAATAAAGTTATAAAATTCCAAAATGAAGATGAAGAAGTTTTAGTTTCTCTTGAAAATGGAAATGTTATTAAAGGAGATATCGTAATTTTAGCTATTGGTGTTTCTCCTGATACAAAGTTTTTAAATAATTCTGGAATAAATCTTGGAGAGAGAGGTCATATATTAGTAAATGAGCATCTTGAAACTAACATAAAAGATATTTACGCCCTTGGAGATGCTATCCTTGTAAAACATTTTGTAACTGGTCAAGATGTGGCTATCGCCCTTGCTGGTCCTGCTAATAGACAAGGAAGAATTGTAGCTGGAAATATTTCTGGAAAAGATGAGATTTATAAAGGAAGTTTTGGAACTTCTATAATAAAAGTTTTTAATCTTACTGGAGGAGCTACTGGATTAAATGAAAGAAGTTTAAAATCTCTTGGTAAAAACTTTGAAAAAATCTATCTTCACCCTAATGACCACGCTGGATATTATCCAGGAGCTACACCTATCTCTATAAAACTTTTATATGAAAAAGAAACTAAAAAAGTTTTGGGAGCTCAAGCTGTTGGACTTAATGGTGTTGATAAATTTATAGATGTTATTGCAACGGTTCTTAAATTTAGAGGAACTATTGATGATTTGTCTGAACTTGATTTAGCTTATTCTCCACCTTATTCTTCTGCAAAATCTCCTGCAAATATGAGTGGATTTATTGGTCAAAATATAGAAGATGGTTTAATAGAGCAATCATATGTTGAAGATCTTGAAAATTTCGACAGAGAAAAACAAATAATTTTAGATGTAAGAGAAGAGCTTGAACTTATTGGCGGAAAATTTGAAAATTCTATAAATATTCCTCTTAGCCAATTAAGAAAAAGATTTTCTGAACTTCCAAAGGATAAAGAAATTTTAACTTATTGTGCTGTTGGGCTTAGAGGGTATATTGCTAGTAGATTTTTAATATCTAAAGGGTACAAAGTAAAAAATATTGCTGGTGGATTTAAAAGCAAATTATCTGAAATAAAAGTTTCAAAAAAAGAAATAAATAATGAAATAAAAAATGATAATAATACTCCCATTGATGAAAAAGATTATCTAAATCTTTCTGGACTTTCTTGCCCAGGACCACTTGTAAAAATAAAAAATAAAATCGACGAACTTAACCAAGACGATATTTTAAAAGTAAAAGTTACTGATCCAGGATTTTATAACGATATTCAAAGTTGGGCTAAGGTTACAAAAAATAGATTGGTTGAACTTAAAAAACAAGATAAAACAATCTATGCTACTTTACAAAAAGGTTTGGGAAATGAAATAAATTCTAATAACAAAGAAAATAAAATTATTGAAACTAATGATGCTATGACTATTGTAGTTTTTAGTGGAGAGCTAGACAAAGCTATCGCGGCATTTATTATTGCAAATGGAGCTTTAGCAATGGGAAAAAAAGTAACAATGTTCTTTACTTTCTGGGGATTATCAATCCTTAGAAAAAAATCTCTACCAAATAAATCAAGCTTAGAAAAAATGTTTGATATGATGCTTCCAAAAAATAGCAAAGGTTTACCTCTATCAAAAATGAACTTCTTCGGAATGGGATCTAAAATGATCAGAGATATAATGAATAGGAAAAATATTATGTCTCTTGAAGAACTTATGAAAAAAAGTATAGAAGATGGAGCTAACTTAGTGGCTTGTACTATGTCAATGGACGTTATGGGAATAAAAGAGGAAGAATTAGTTGATGGAATCTCTTTTGGTGGCGTAGGACAATATCTTGGTGAAGCTGACAAATCAAATAATAATCTGTTCATTTAACTTATCATAGTTTTTCTCAAAAATACTGGTATTTATTTTGCCAGTATTTTTTTATTTTTGTTGACAAATAAAAAAAATAGGAATATAATTATATTGTGCATATGCACAATATAAAAAAGGAGGAGATTTATGCCTAGATGTAAAAAAGTAAGATGTTGTAGAACTCTTAATGGTGAATATATTTTTAAACCAAATGGTATTCCTCTTTCTGAAACTGAAATAATTGAAATAGAGATTGATGAGCTTGAGGCTTTGAGACTCTGTGATTATGAAGGAAAAAATCAAATTGAAACTGCTGAGATTATGAAAGTTTCTAGGGGAACTATCCAAAGACTTTTAAATAGTGGAAGAAAAAAAATCTTAGAGGGACTTTTATACCAACAATCAATTAAACTAAAAAATACACATTTAGAATATACAAAAGAAAATATAGGAGATGATACTATGAGTAATGAAATTTTAAGAGTTGGATTTCCAACAAATGATGAAATAACTGTTGAGGAACATTTTGGACATTGTGCAAAATTTGCTGTATTCTCTATTGAAGACGGAAAAATTGTAAAAAAAGAAATACTTGTTGCACCTGAACACGCACCTGGAGTTTTCCCTAAATTTATCGCTGCTAATAATATAAATGTAGTTATAACAGGTGGAATGGGACAAAGAGCAATCGACCTTATAAAAGCTAACGGTGGAGAAGTTATACTTGGAGCTTGTGGAAATATTGAGGACGTTTTAAAAGTATATCTTGAAGGAGAACTTTACTCTAAAGGATCAGCTTGTACTCATCATCACCACGACCACGAATAATAATTTTTATAGCTACTGCTACAATTTTTGCAGTAGCTTTTTTATAAGGAGGAAAAATGAAACTTGCAATAGCACTTAAAGAAAATGATTACAATTCATTTGTTGATGAAAGATTTGGTAGAACACCTTTTTTTATTATTATTGATAGTGATACAAAGGAATTTGAAATAATAGAAAATGAGGCAAAAGATGAGGCAACAGATGCTGGATTAAAAGCTGTAAAAAATCTTTTAAAGTATGAAATAGATACGATAATAGCTAGAGAAATTGGACCAAAAGCTGGAGAGTTAATCTACGATTTAGAAATTCCTACTTTCAAATTTAAAGATTTAGAAAAAGTTGATGAAATAGTTAAGGCTTTCAACGAAAATACTCTAGAAAAATATGACCTTTCTTCAAAACCAATGGGGCTTAGAAAAGCTTAGGAGAGTGATTTTTTGAAACTTGCAATTTTAAGTGGTAAAGGTGGTACAGGTAAAACAACCGTAAGTTCAAACCTTGCCTATATTACAAAAAATCTTTTAATTGATACAGATATTGAAGAGCCTAACTCACATATATTTTTAAAACCAAAAGATATCGAAACTACTCCTTGCTTTACTCATTACCCAATAGTTGACGCTGAAAAATGTAATTTATGTGGAAAATGTGGGGATTTTTGTAGATTTAATGCTATTATTCCTAGTAGAAAAAAAGTTTTAGTTTTTGAAGAAAGTTGCCACGACTGTGGAGGTTGCGAAATTATTTGCGACTTCAAAGCTATCACTTATGAAAAAAGAGAGATTGGAAATATTTTCTCAGGAAAAACTTTTTTTAATTCTCCAATGAAATATGGAAAACTGAATATAGGTGAGATGTCTGGAGTAAAAATCATAAAAGATATTTATTCTAAAACTAAAGAATCTGATTTTATAATCGACTGCCCACCAGGGACATCTTGTACAACTGTGGCTTCTGTTGAAGTAGCTGATTTTGCAGTTATTGTTACTGAGCCATCTCCTTTTGGTCTTAGTGATATGAAACTTGTAGTGGAACTTTTAAAAGATTTAAAAATACCTTTTGGAATAATAATAAATAAATCTTTGGGAGATGATAGAGAAATTTTAAATTTTGCATTAGAAAATAAAATATCTATTCTTGGAAAAATCCCATTTGATAAAGATATTGCAAAAAATTATGCAAAGGGAGAGGTTTTATCTCATATAAGTCCAAAATATAAAGAGATTTTTGAAAATATCTTAAATGAGGTGAAGAAATATGAAATTTAATGAAATAGTTGTAATTTCTGGTAAAGGTGGTACTGGTAAAACCACTGTAACTGCTTCCCTTATTCCGTATTTTGATAATCTTATAATAGGAGATTGTGATGTTGATGCTCCCAACCTAAAAATACTACTTTCTCCAAAGGATCTAGAAAAAAAAGAGTTCTTTGGAATGAAAAAATTTGTAAGGGATATGTCTCTTTGTAAAGAGTGTGGAAAATGTTTTAAAGTTTGTAAATTTTCTGCCATTGATAATCCTACAAAATGTGAGGGTTGCGGAGTTTGTCAGATTGTTTGTCCATTTGGTGCTATAAAAGAGATAGACAATAAAGCTGGAAATCTTTTTATATCTGATACTTCCTATGGAGAGATGGTTCACGCCTCTCTTATTCCGGGAGAAGAAAATTCTGGAAAACTTGTGGCAGAGGTTAGAAAAACTACAAAATCCATAGCTGAAAGAGAAAATAAGCAAAATATTATTTTAGATGGGGCTCCGGGGATTGCTTGTAATGTTATAAGCTCTTTAACAGGTGTTAAAAAAGCTGTAGTAGTTGTAGAGCCTACACTTTCTGGACTTCACGATTTAGAGAGAGTTTTGGATTTAATAAAAAGATTTAGAATAGAGCCTTTTTTTATAATCAATAAATATGATTTATCTTTGGAGATTTCTGAGAAGTTAGAAAAATTCCTAAATAAAAAAAATTATAAAATCTCTGTAAAAATTCCTTTTAATAAAGAGATTTTTGATAGTATAAACCAAAAACAAATTCCTTCAAAATATATTCCAAAATTTTTTGAGGAAATTGACTTTGATAAATTAGCTGAAGATTTAAAAAAATAGCAGGATTGTTAGTCCTGCTATTTTTATATTATGCTAATTCAGCTTTTACTACATCAGCTATCTCATTAGCTATTCTTTTTACCATTTCTCCATCTTTTCCCTCAACCATTACTCTTACTATTGGCTCAGTTCCAGATGTTCTAACTAAAACTCTTCCTTGACTTGCCATCTCTTTTTCTTTTTCAAGAATTACAGCTTCTATTTTTTTATTAGAGCTCCATGAATTTTTAGCGCTATTATCTTTCGCTCTTACATTTATTAATACTTGTGGCCAATCTTTTATTTTTTCAACCACTTCAGCTAAAGATTTTCCAGAATCTCTTAATGTTTCAACTAATTTTAATGAAGTTTGAATTCCATCTCCAGTAGTTCCATAGTCTAGCATTATAATATGTCCTGATTGTTCTCCACCAAGATTTAGACCTTGAAGTTTCATTTTTTCAAGAACATATCTATCTCCAACATTTGCTCTTACTAAAACTATTCCATTTTCATTTAGGAAAGATTCAAGACCCATATTACTCATAACAGTTGTTACTACTCTATTTCCATTTAAAAGATTTTTCTTTTTCATTTCAACAGCAAGAGTAGCTATAACTTTATCTCCGTCTACTATATTTCCATTTTTATCAACAGCAATTAATCTGTCAGCATCTCCATCATAAGCAAGTCCTAAATCAGCCTCGTATCCAACAACAACTTTTGATAAAATTTCTGGGTGAGTAGAACCACATTTTACATTTATATTTGTTCCATTAGGAGCGTCATTTATAACTACAATTTCAGCTCCAAGTGATAAAAATACATCTTTTGCAGCTCTATAAGCTGAACCATTAGCTGCGTCTAATATGATTTTCATTCCTGAGAAATCACCTCTAACAATTGATTTTAAGTGATCTCTATATAGGAAATAATCATCTTGAGCATATTTGAATTTTCCTAATTCATCTCCAGCTATTGGATTTTTAGTTATTTCTTCTAAAGAATCCATATATCCTTCTAATTCTTCTTCTATTTCATCAGGAAGTTTGCAACCATCTTTTCCAAAAATTTTGATTCCATTGTCTTTTGCAGGATTGTGTGATGCAGATATCATTATTCCAGCTTCAGCTTCTTTTACTTGAGTGATATATGCAACTCCCGGTGTAGGAATTACACCAACGAAATCAATATTTATTCCCATTGAGTTTAATCCTGCTGTAAGAGCTGATCTTAACATATAACCAGATATTCTTGTGTCAGATCCCATTATAACTTTTATTTTTTTCTTATCAGGATTATTTTTCTTTAAATAATATCCCAAAGCATATCCAAGTCTCATTGCTAGATCTGCCGATAATTCTCTATTTGCCTCTCCTCTAATTCCATCTGTTCCAAAGTATTTTCTCATAATTTTTTACTCCTTCTCAATAATAATTTTTCTCCTATTATTCCGGTTATCAATCCAGATATACACCCTAGTATCAAAAATCCAAAGATGAAGAACATTATATATTTAGAATTGATATTTATATTTCTAAAAAGTAGAAAATATACAACCAATAGCTGAATAATATTGTGAGTCAACGCCGAAAGCATACTTATTGACACCAGTGTTAATTTATTTCTAAAATGATATAAAAATATCATTATTGAAAGACTACCCATTCCAGATACAAAACTTATAATAAATCCAGGGGTAAATAAAGTTCCCAGCATAAGTCCCTGAATTAATATTCTAAGTACAACAACTTCAACAGCCATTTGTTTACCAAATTTTTCCAGAGCTATTATTCCACCTATATTGGCAAGTCCTACTTTTAACCAAGGAAATGGTTTTGGTATCAATGTTTCAGCCAAAGAAAGATAAAGTGATAATAATATAAGTAAAATTAAATATTTCTCATATCTTTTTTTGTCCTTTACTGTATCCATCTATAACCCTCTTTATTTTTGCCACATCATTAAAATAGCACTTTCCCCAGTATCACTATAATAATTTTTTCTTTTTCCAACAACTGCAAAAGAATTTTTTTCATAAAATTTTATGGCACTCATATTATTTTCCCTTACTTCTAAAAAAATATCACGGTCTTTTCTTTTTACCTCATCTATCAGTAAACTAGCAATTCCCCTTTGTCTTACCTCTGGTAAAACTCCAATCTTCATAATTTCCAAAGAATCACTATTATCAAATAAAATAATATATCCTACCATTTTATCTTCTTCATCTTTTGCTGAGAAAAAACTATAAAGCTCTTTCTTCTGGTTCATTTCACAAAGTTCCTTGTAAGAATATCCACTAAACTTAAAGATCTCTTTTTCAAGTTTTGCAATATCCTCCATATTAGTTTCATTACAAATCTTATACATTTCTCTCTTACCCTATATTTATTTTTTATTAGTTCGTTAAAACCAACATTTTATTTATGATATTATAATATCATATTTTACCAAATCTTTAAATAATATTTTATTTTCTTATTTTAATAATTTTATTTTGTTAATAGGCCAAAATCTTACAAAAGCTTTTCCTCTTATTCTATCCTCTTTTACAAATCCCCACATTCTTGAATCATAACTTCCATTTGTATTATCTCCAAGAGCTAGATAATAATCATCTTCCAATGTAGTTTCAATAGTTTTTCCGTCCATAAGATCTTTTATAACTTTTTTATCGTGAACCAAATCAAGTATCATTCCTGTTCTTTCGCCATTTACATAAAATTCAAGACTTGGAATAGCCTCTTTTATCTCTCCTGGATTTTGAAGAAGTATATCTTGGATTCTTCCAACATTTATATTTCTTCTCATATATTCTTCTGTATAATTTCCTCCAGGTATAATAGTCACTTTGTCACCTTTTTTAGGAACAATCCAAGTATTATTTCCTAAATCTCCAAGTGGGGAATAATTTCTACTTTCTATTTTATTATTGTTTATATACAAATAATTATCTTTTATACAAACATTTTCTCCAGGAAGTCCCATTATTCTTTTTGTATAAAGAACTTTATTTTGAATAGGCTCTTTAAATACAACTATCTCTTCTCTTTTTGGAGCTCTAAATTTATATGAAACCATATTTCCAAAAAGTCTATCTTTTGGCATAATAGTTGGTTCCATTGAACCTGTTGGCACCATAAAATTTCCTAAATAAAATCTTTGAATAATAAGAACCAATACTATTGCTGTAATAATAGATTCAATTCCATTCAAAACAGATGCTATATTTTTTCTCTTTTTCTCCTCTACAATTCCCAACGAATCACAGATATTTTCAGAAAAATTTTCTATCATACTTTTTATTTTAGCAGATAAAGTTTTTTCCTTAACAAAAAGATATAAAAAAAATAAACTTAAAATAATATAAAATATTATATTGAATATAAAATTTTCTCTACTCATATTTTCTCCTTAAATAATTTATTCATAATCTTTAATTAAGACAGTTTTTTTCCTTATTTTGTCAAAAATAACATAAATATTTTATCATAGAAAAGATTTTTATTCAATAAAATGGATTTTTTTATAAAAACTCTTTACAAATTCTAAACTTAGTGGTATACTTTATCCGTTAAATTTATTTGCATCATTAGCTCAGTTGGTAGAGCATACGACTCTTAATCGTACGGTCATCAGTTCAAGTCTGATATGATGCACCATTTAAAATATTAAGCCACTTTTTACTAAGTGGTTTTTTTATTACTTAATTTTCTTTATCTCTACTTATCATACCTAAATTTTTTATTTTTATACCTCTTAAAAAAATTATACTTCAACTTAAATCATTAAAATGATAAAATTTATCTTAATTATTTTTTTATATTCGTACCTACAAAAATATAATAATTCTTCTCAAATTATTAATAAATTCTCAATTATTTTTTATTATTCTCTAAAAATCTAAATCTTTTTTGATTATACAATATTTTATATTTTATAAAAAATTAAATTTAATTATTACAAATACTAGTAATTGATTTTTAAAAGTAACTACTAGAAAAACCAACAGTTTTTTAATGATTTTTATAAAAATTTAAAAGTATTTTTAAAAATTATTTTTTGAAAAAACTTAATATAATCTAAAATAAAAAAACCAAAGGATAAACCCTTGGTCTTTTTTATTTTACTATTTTCTAAGTTCTTTGATTCTAGCTTTTTTACCAGAAAGTCCTCTTAAGTAGTAAAGTTTAGATCTTCTTACTCTTCCTACTTTAACTACTTCGATTTTATCGATCATTGGAGAGTTTAAAGGTATGATTCTTTCTACTCCTACACCGTCTACTACTTTTCTAACTGTGAAAGATTTAGCGATTCCTGATCCAGCAACTCTGATTACTGTTCCTTGGAATAATTGTACTCTTTCTTTGTTTCCTTCTTTTACTTTGTAGTAAACTCCTACTGTATCTCCTGCTTTGAATTGAGGGATATCAGTTCTTAAATAATTTTGCTCAACTAGAGCGATTAATCTTTCTTTCATTTATAATCCTCCCTTAAGATATTCATATAATATTTTTGGTGTTTATAGCGGAATATCCGTTTATTAACTTAGGTATTCTATCATAAAAACTCTTTATTGTCAATGATTAGTTTTATAATAGGGTAAAAAAAAACAACCCTCAAAGGTTGTCTATATATTCTTTAATGGCGCTTCTTGCTGGACTCGAACCAGCGACAACACGATTAACAGTCGTGGGCTCTACCAACTGAGCTAAAGAAGCATTTGGTAGAGTTGGCAAGTTCCTATCCTCCCAGAGGGCTGCCCCCCAAGTACTTTCAGCGTTTACGAGCTTAACTGCTAGGTTCGGT